>NZ_JAPWCC010000003.1:0-132328 GCF_041433735.1 Gemella sp. 20925_1_85
GACGCAAAAGAAGTAGCGGAAGACGTAAAAGACGCAGCAGAAGACAAAGCAGAAGACGTAAAAGATGCTGTAGAAGATAAAGTAGAAGACGCAAAAGAAGTAGCGGAAGACGTGAAAGACGCAGCAGAAGACAAAGTAGAAGATGCAAAAGAAGTAGCAGAAGATGTGAAAGATGAAGCAGAAGACAAAGCAGAAGACGTAAAAGATGCTGTAGAAGATAAAGTAGAAGATGCAAAAGAAGTAGCGGAAGACGTAAAAGACGCAGCAGAAGACAAAGCAGAAGATGCAAAAGAAGTAGCAGAAGACCTAAAAGACGCAGCAGCAGATAAAGCAGAAGATGTAAAAGATGCTGTAGAAGACAAAGCAGAGGATGCTAAAGAAGCTGTTGAAGAAGAAGGATTCGCTGGAAAACTATTTTCTAAAGTAAAAGAAGTGGCAGAAGATGTAAAAGAAGCTGCTGAAGATGCTATTGAAGATGTAAAGAAAATGGTTAAATAATAAGACTATTATTTATCAAATCCTTTTATTAGAAAACTAGTAAATCTAAGTAATATTAAATAGGAATCTATATAGGTAACTGGCAAAAGTAGAACTTAAGTCGGTTACCTATTTTTATATTATTTTAATACAGTGGCTCTCGTAATATCGATTTTAACTTAACATAAAAAACATCGCCATGTGAAATGACGATGTTTCATTTGTTAATATAATTCAAATCTTTCTACGTAGTACATAGTTCTATTAGCTCCGCTTTCGTAGTTTTTATTGTTCAAGCGAAGTGTCATCATACCCACAGGTTTTCTAGTGGCGATGTTTTCGTATGGAATAAGAACTCTGTCTCCTTTAACTTCCCATTTTTCTACCGGCATAAAAATTGCATCAGTAGCTCCACCGTATCCAATATCACTTTTAACTAAGAATACTTGATCTTTAGCGAAGTATACAACTTTGTTTTTATGATTCATCATTTTTTCTAAGTTTTGTTTGCTAAAATCAGTAACTTTATTATTTAATTGAACAAATTCAATGTCTTTATCATTTTGTAATCTTTGTAGTACATCTTGTTTATGGAATGTTTGTGCATTGTATGTATTTAGTAAGTCCAATACTTTACTCAAGTTAATTTGTTTTACTACGTTATTGCTACCGTCGTTACTAGCGATAAATCTCACTACATTGGCAGTACTGCTACCTTTTAGATTTAACATTCCATATGCCATAGGTTGTAGAATTTCTCCAGCTTTAGCTAAGTCATGTTTTCCAGTCTGAGTAGTATTTTGGACTGTAGTGTTTTTTCTAGTAGGAATTGCTACGTTAGTAGTAGTGTTTTTTCTAGCAGGAGTTTCTATCTGAATAGTAGGTTTGTTACTAACAATATTTGTACTAACGTTAGTATCTGTTTGTTTAATATGTTCAACTTCTTTTTGTAGGTTAGCTAAAGAAGTTGGTGTTTCTTCGGTAGTTGCTACTTCTCTAGTTGCATTATTATTGTTGTTATCAATTTTTTGTGCCACCTTATCTGTGCAACCAGTCATAAGTCCGATTCCTAAAATAAATATACCTGTTGTTTTTAGAAGTTTGTTCATATTGTCCACCTTCTTTTTTGTAACTTCTTTATATTCATATTATACATCTCTAAATTACAAAAAACAACCTTTTATTACAAAAATATTACATTTATATTACAAAGATATTTAGTGAATGTTACAATGGTGTAATTTTTAGGATCGGCCTAGTTTTGTTGCATTATTTGATGAAGTCTATTTTTTATAGTAAAATATACTAGTAAAATAAATTTAGGAGATAAAAAACATGAATAGAGTTGCTATTGTAAGTGCAAAAAGAACTGCTATAGGAAGTTTTGGAGGAAGTTTAAAAGATGTTTCTGCTGCGAAAATCGGTGGAGATCTTGTGAAACAAGCATTAGAAAGTGTAAATCTAGATCCAAATCTTGTTGATGAAATTATATTCGGTAATGTATTACAGACTGGTCTTGGACAGAATGTAGCAAGACAAATTGCTGTTAATGCAGGTATTCCAAAAGAGAAAAGCGCCTTTGTTGTAAATAAAGTTTGTGGATCAGGACTAAAGAGCGTTGTTCTTGGAGTTCAATCTATTATGGTAGGAGATAATGACATCGTAGTTTGCGGTGGAGTAGAGAATATGAGTGCGGCGCCACACTATACGAAAAATGCTCGTTTTGGTCAAAAACTAGGTAGCTTTGAATTAGAAGATACTATAATCAATGATGGTCTGACTGATGCTTTTGAGAATTATCACATGGGTATCACTGCCGAAAATATCTCAGAACAATACGAAATTACAAGAGAAGAACAAGATGAATTTGCTCTAGCAAGTCAAAAAAAGGCGGCTTTAGCAATCGAGAATAATCTATTTTCTGAGGAAATTGCTCCTATAACTATTAAAACAAGACGTGAGGAGATTGTTTTCGATACAGATGAATATGTTCGTGGGAATACAACATTAGAAAGCTTAGCTAAATTACGTCCAGCTTTCAAAAAAGATGGGACTGTTACAGCGGGGAATGCTTCAGGAATTAATGATGGAGCTGCTTGCGTCATTCTAATGAGTGAAAAACGTGCTAAAGAATTAGATTTAGATGTTCTTTGTTACATTGAAGGTTATGCCTCAGCAGGTTTAGATAATAAAGTAATGGGACTAGGGCCAGTACCTGCAACACAAAAAGTACTAGAAAAATTAAGTTTAAATATTGAAGATATTGATTTATTTGAAATGAACGAAGCTTTCGCGGCACAATCTATAGCTGTAACACGTTTATTAAACTTAGATACGACTAAGGTTAATACGCGTGGTGGTGCAATAGCACTAGGGCATCCAATAGGAGCGAGCGGTTGTCGTGTTTTAGTTACATTAGTGCATGCACTAATTAAAGACAACAAAGAAAAAGGACTATGTTCACTTTGCATAGGTGGAGGTCAAGGTATCTCTATGGTTGTTTCTAGAAAATAATTACAAGGAGTGATTTAACAATTGTGATTTCGTACAAATCGATTTTGCTGAATCACCCCAGTTTATTAGATATCTATAAACAGCTGATTACTATGAAACATTTTAAAAGCTAGAACATTAGCTTCAGCTCCGTATGAAAAGGTTTAAATTTCGTGAAAGTTAAAGTTCTTTATAAAAATAATTGTCTATTAGCTAAGAAAGTGTTAAAATAGATAAGTGATTATTTTTAAGGAGAAATATTGTGAATAAATTCATGAAAGAACATGGACAAGTTATTTTGTGGTTTATCTTTTTAGTATTTATGATAATATCACTTAGCATGGTGTTTACTCATGGTATTAGATACGCTATTGTCGTATTTGTATTAAGTTTTATACTATTATGTCCACCTATTGTAAAACTTATTCAACGAAAAACGCGTTTGAAAAAAGTTGTCTTAGGTGCTGTAAGTGCACTTGTTATGATGTTAACAATGCTAATGACAAATCATTTTAGTGAAGCTAGAAAAGAAGAACAAAGAAAAACTTTCCAAGAGAAAAAAGAAGAGCGTGATAAAAAAATAGAAGAACAATCTTCTGAAGAGAAAAAAGAAGAAAATTCAACAGAAAATAAAGAACAACAAATAGCCCCACCACCTCCATCTAAAAAAAGAATAGATGAAAGTGATAGTGAGAAAAAAGAAGTTGTTCAAGTAGCTCAAAATCAACAAACACAACAACAGTTACAACAACCTAGAAAGGTTATCGTTAGAGCTAGTAAAAAGAATGGTTATTACTATACACCAACACATCCTTCTTACAATAATATTACAGCTAAAAATCTATTAGTCTTCAATTCAGAAGAGGCAGCCCAAAGAGCAGGGTATAGAAGAGCTGCGTAATAAAAAATCTCAGACAAAATGTCTGGGATTTTTTGTTTTAAAATATAATAAAAAAAAACGTGTTTGGGGAACACGTTTTTCGGGTGAACTAAATTAAGTTCTAAGCAATTTCTTGCTTGTTTATATCTAATCTTATATACAAATAACAAAAGAGTCTTTCAACTCTTTAAAAGGGAGAATGGCTTGCCTAGGGAGCGACAAGCCACATTATGAAAAAAATTAAAAAGTTTTATTATCTGTTAATATCATAAAGAATTAACCGAAATATTGGTTTAAACAAAAATAATTTCAAACTTAAAAGGGAGAAACGACAAGTGTCGTTAAGAATGAAATTTCATTACTTTTGTTTAGGTACTCATTATATATCTCTTACTTAAAATATACTTAAAATTTTTTAAAAATATTTTAAAAAAATGAAATTTGCTCATTTGCTTTCATTTTTAATTCAAAGTCTATATTTCCTCTGTCGTGAGAGGCTAAATAATCATTGATTTGAGAGAAGACTTTGCTTCCGAAAAAGCCACGGTATGCGGATAGTGGACTCGGATGTGCTGATTCAATAATTAAATGTTTTGAAGAATCAATTAGTTTATTTTTACTTCTTGCGTAAGCACCCCATAAAACAAAGACTACATTTTCATTTTTTTCAGAAATAGTTTCAATTATGTAATCCGTAAAATTTTCCCATCCCATCTTGCTGTGACTCGCAGGAGAATTTTTTTCAACAGTAAGAACCGCATTAAGAAGAAAGACCCCTTGATTAAACCAAGATTCGAGATTTCCTGTTTTTGCTGGATTTATACCTAGATCATCATGAAGCTCTTTGTAAATATTTATAAGACTTTTAGGAAGTGGCACACTATCATTTACAGAAAAGCTTAATCCGCAAGCTTGATCGGGATTATGATACGGATCTTGCCCTAATATTACGACTTTAATATCTTCTAAAGCTAAGTCAAAAACCCTAAAAACTTGCTCTTTTGGAGGGTAGATTGTTGTAGTAAGACGTTTTTCATCTATTTTTTCTATCAATTCATTAAGTTCATCTATTTTTGGATAATTTTTTATTACTTCATTCCAACTGTTATGCATATAAAACTCCTTAAAATTACTACTTTGTTAAAGTATATCATAGTTAAATATATAATAAAATAGGAGTGATTCGATGAAATTAATTTTTTACAATCAATATTATCGAGGCACTCCTCATAGACGCAGTGGTTTATTGATATCTAAATTCGCTTTATAGAAGCTTTTTAGATATCTAATAAACTGTGCGAGGGTGACTCGACAAAATCGATTTCTACGAAATAACGATTTTTGAGTCACTCCTTATTTATTTAATTCATCTGTTAAGTTGTAAAGTTCATCCACTAGGTGACCAACATAAGCAATGGCTTCTTTAAGTGGTTCATCAGTACTTACATCACAACCTGCAAGTTTAGAAAGATCTAGTGCTGACATGCTGCTTCCTTTAGAAAGAACATTTAACCAAGTGTCGGCATAAGAACTGTCATTATCGATCTTATTAGCGATAGCTGTACCAATTGTTAATCCTGCAGAGTAAGTGTATGGATATAGTCCCATGTAGTAGTGAGGTTGTCTCATCCAAGTAAGCTCTGCACCTTCATTAACTACTAGACTATCTCCGAAGAATTCTTCCATTACGTTGCGTTTTACTTCAGAAAGAACATCAGCAGTTAACATTTCATTGTTATCTACCATTTTGTAGATTCTATCTTGATAAACAGCTTCTAAGTAGTGTGTTACCATATTGTGGAAGTATGTTCTACTAATCATGTTGCTGATAACCCAACGTTTGAAACGAGCATCAGTATTAGTTTTTAGTAGATAGTTAGATACGATAACCTCGTTACAAGTAGATGGAGCTTCAACGAAGTATAGTGGACAATCGTTGTTTAACATTGTTTGGTGTTTTCCTGTACTCATGAAGTGATATGCATGTCCAAGTTCGTGAGCAAGAACGAAAACTTCATTCATTTTTCCAGTCCAAGAAAGTAGGATAAATCCAGCTACATTAGGAACTGTTGCGCAGAATCCACCAGTACTTTTCCCGATGTTTTGAGGGAAGTCAGTCCAACGTTTATCATAACTTTCATCAATCATTTTAACGTAGTCTTCACCAAGAACACCAAGTGCTTTTTTAAGGTAAGAACGAGATTCGTCGATAGTCATATCAACTTCGAAATCTGGATCAAGGTTGATTTTACAGTCCGCGAACTGCATATCTTCAATCTTGTGTTCGCGAGCTAGAAGCTTAATGTAACGTCGAATATGAGGTGCTAAATCTGTCATAAGAGTACGGATTTGACGATCATATAATTCGCGGTTACCATCTTGCTCTGCTAATAGGTAGTCGATAACACTATCATAACCACGCATTGTAGCTAGCATTTTTTCTTTTTTAATTTGAGAAATATATTCATTTGCTGAAGTGTTTTTATAAGTATTTAATGTTTTATAGAAACTTTTCGCAGCATTACGACGCACTTCAGTATCATTATCCATTTCGTGTAAGTTTTCGTATAGTACGAAGCTATTTTCGAAAGTTTTTCCATTTGCTTCGAAGCTGTCGAATTGCATATCTTCATGCTTAGTTACCTCGTATAGATTGTAGTAACCAGGAAGACTTTCATAGTTTGCGATTACTTGTTCAGCTTCTTTTGATAATGTATGTTTTTTCTCCTGAATGATTTTTTCGAAGTAGTATTCTAAATCAGGACGATAGTTTTTCACGAAATCTTTAATGAATTGTTCATCTAGTTCTACAAGTTCAGTGTCAAAGAAACTTAAATTCCCCGCCCATAAAGTAGAAACATCCTCAAATAGTGTTACATTTTTCACTACATTGTCATTAAATCTATCAACCGCCATTGGTAATTCAGCGTAATGAGATAGTTTATAATATTCTTCATATAGTTCTTCATATTTTTTAACGGCAGTATCTAAAGTCGCGTGATCCGCTAATTTTCCTTCGTAAGCAGCCTTAAAATCTAAGATTTCCTTTTTAATATTCTCAAGGCTCGCTTTAAAATCTTCATCAGTTTTGTATAGAAGAGTCATATCCCAAGTATATTTCTCTTCGACTTCTTTTCTTGGTATTAATTTCATTTCAGTCATAGTTTACCTCCTGTATAATTAAGTTGAATTATATCGATTCATAGTTGCCTATAAGCAACTTAATAATAATTATAATACATAATAGTAGATAGGTAAAGCTAATTATTTGTTTTAGGGTAGAATGAAAGAAGTGTTGAAAAATAGTGAAGGAGAAGTAGACATAAGAGGAATAGAAGTATCGTAAAGTAGAACACCAATTTCAATTAATAAGTGAGTTTGTAGTTCTATTTTTTTAATAAGAAGTATGATATAATAAAAAATAGACATCAAATTTATTGTGGTAAAATAAATATCATAGTAATATTTATTATAGAAGGTAATAAAATATGGAAAAGTTAAGTAAGAAGTGGAAACTATTTATAATAACAACGGTAGTATTAATAAGTAGTATATATGGATATTATAAAATAAATAATAGAAATGCATTTGAAGAGATGTATAATTCATATTATAACTTGTTACCACTTGGAGCGATAGATAAAATGCCACAGGTAAAATATGTGCGTAGAACTGATCAAGCAATAGAGATTAAAAAACTATTTTATAAAGAACAAGTTAATGGAAGTAATATAGAGTTTTCTTTAATAAACTTTAATAATAAGCAGAAAATATTTGTAATTAGCTCAACATTAATTGCCGAAGGTGTATATTTAGATATAAACTATCTATATGACATGGATAATCATGAATTGCGAAATACTGTGACTTTCCGTGGAAAAAATGTTCCATTAACTGAAGATAAGCCAAAACAGAGAAGAGAACTCTTAGAAAAGTATAATATCTCAAAAAAATACTTACAGAAGAAATCAGATGAACTGTTAGATGTAGTTTTAACAGATTGGAAGAAGTATAACGGTAGTTCATATTCAAGGAGTAATATGGGAAGACTAACAATAGAAAAAGATGAATTTTTGAGATAGTGAGTACTAGATAAAATAACTGATAAAAGGATACTGAGTAGCTAAGTGCTACTTAGTATTTTTACTATTAAAGTATATAAAATAAATATGGTATAATAGAAAAAGAATAATATATAGAGAAATACAAAGCATATTTCCACGAGATAATAATAAAAGATGACTTTGTTCAGAAAAGTTAGTAGAAAAGGAAGGATAGGAAAATAAAAAGTTATAAAATAGATGATAGTTATACTATGAAAGGTATAACGGAAGCTATAAATGTGAAATTGATAATAAATGATGATAAAGATCTTACTGTTAAGACAGCTCTATATAAAGATTCTAAATGAGGAGCTTTAGAGCATGGAGCTATTCTAACATCTGAAAAATTATCAGGACTTTTATCAGATAATGGAAGATAACAGGATAAAGAAAATAAGAGTAAATAGAAAAAATATTCCTTAATAGATGAGAGTAGAGAGGGTGATATCTGTATTTACTCTATAAATTTTTTGAGTTATAATTTTAGTTAGTAGATTTATTAAAAAAAAGCGAGGTATCTTATGAAAATAGCAGTAGTAGGTGGGGGAATAGTAGGAGCTACATGTGCTTATTATTTGTCAAAAGAACAAAAAAATGAAATAGTAGTTTTTGATTATGGTGTAGGTCAAGCTACAAAAGCTTCGGCTGGGATTATAAGTCCATGGTTTTCTAAAAGACGTAATAAACCTTGGTATAAGATGGCTAGACTTGGTGCGGATTTTTATTTGAAATTAGTTAAAGACTTAGAAGATGATGGCTACAATACTGACTTTTATTCACAATGTGGAGTGTATTTATTGAAAAAAAATGAAGATAAGCTACCTGAGTTAAAAGAACTTGCTGAAAGTCGTAAAGAATTATCACCGATGATAGGGGATTTAGAGATAATCTCAAAAGAAGAAGTTCAAAAAATTATTCCTAGCTTCGATAACAATGGAGACGTACTGTATGCGAGTGGTGGTGGACGAGTAGAAGGAGAGAGATTCGTTAATACTTTACTTAATGCCTCGAAAGCAAATGTCGTTAAAGAAAAAGTTAGTCTAAAGGTTGTGGGGGATAAATACGAGATTAATGGACAGGTTTTTGATGTAGTCGTGCTTGCGACTGGTGCGTGGTTAAAAGATATACTAGAGCCTCTTGGATTTGATGTTGATGTTCGTCCGCAAAAAGGTCAACTAAGGGATTATAAAGTTTCTGATAAAAATACAGGATCTTATCCAGTTATTATGCCTGAGGGTGAATTGGATATTATTCCATTTGAAAAAGGTGTTGTTAGTGTTGGAGCAACACACGAAAATGAAATGGGCTTTGATTTAACTGTTGATAAACAGCAACTTGATACTTTTGGTGAAGAAGCGGAGAAATTCTTGGGTGAATTAAAAAATGCGCAAATAATAAATGAACGTGTTGGAATTAGGGCTTATACTAGTGATTATTCTCCATTCTTTGGTGAAGTTCCAACACTGAAAAATGTTTATGCGATTAGTGGTCTTGGTTCTTCAGGGTTAACTACAGGCCCGATAATTGGCTATAGTATAGCGAATATTATTTTAGGCAATGATATAGAATTAGATCCACAAGATTACAACATCGAAAACTATATAACACGTAAGTAAGAGGGAGTGACTCAAAAATCGTGATTTCGGAGAAATCGATTTTTTAGAGTCACCCCCTAACAATAAGAAAAAGCACTGAGCAATATTGTTCAGTGCTTTTTGATGTTTTCAATTGTTAATTATTTGTGTGCTAATTCTTTAGCTCCGCGGTGACTTAGTACTGCGAATACGATACAAAGAACTGCAGATGTTAGAAGTACGTAAAGACCTCCAGACCATCCTACACGGTCAACAACGAATCCGATGAACCAAGTACCGAATGAAGCACCCACGATGTAACTCATGAATCCTCTTAGACCAACTGCGTTACCAACAGCAAATGATGGAACAACTTCCATAGTTTGAACAGATGCTAAGAATTGTGGTACGTAGATTAGACATCCAGAAAGGCTGGCAAATACGATTACCCATACTAGAGAAGTACTTTCCCAATATCCGATTAGACAGAAGAAAATGATAACCATTGCACCGATTGCTGGAGGCATACGGTAACCTTTGAATACTTTATCAGATAGGTATCCAGCAAGAAGTGTTGATGGAATAGCAGCCCACTCGAATAATGTGAAGGCGATACCCATTTGTCCTTTTGTGAATCCTTTAGTTTCTAATAAGTAGATTGGAAGCCAAGAGATTAATCCGAAACGGATTAAGTATACGAATGTATCAACTAGAGATACATACCAAGCATGTTTGTTTTTTAATACGTAGTTTATGAAAATTTGTCCTGCACTTAAGTTTGCAGCTTCTTCTGGTACGTGTTTTACTTCTACTTTGTGTGTTTCACCAGTGATTTCTTCCATTGTTGGTAGACCTTCGTTTTCTGGTTTTCCTTTAACTAAAACAAGGATAATAATAACGAAGATAATAGCGATAATCGCTGGGAATACGTAGTATGCTAATTTCCAGTGTTCTTTACCAAAGATGAAGAATCCTAATGTAACAACACTTGCTACGATTCCTCCACCGATGTTGTGAGAAATATTCCAAAGAGCAGTCATACGACCACGTTCTTTTTTAGGGTACCAGCTTGCAAGTGTGATGAATGCTGGTCCAACCCCCATACCTTGGAAAAGTCCTAGTAAGATTACTAAGATTGATACTAAGAATACAGTGTGGCTAACTCCAAGTGCTAAGTTTACAGATGCACAAAGGAAAAGTCCAAGAGCCATATATTTTTTCGGATCTGCTTTATCCGATAAACTACTCATAAATCCTTTACTTAATCCGTATGCAAGTAACATGTAACTCATGATTGCACCCATTTGAGTTTTAGAAATTCCTAAAGATGCTTTAAGGTCACTACTCGATAAACTGATGTTATTTCTAACAATGTAGAATGCCATATATCCAAGGAATACTCCAAGGAAAGAAATAAATCTTAATTTTTTATAAGTTGGCATTACTTTATCGGCAGGAACTTTGTGTGATTTAGCTTTAGGTTTTAAAAATGATAACATAAAAATGTTCCTCCTAAATATAATATATATAAATTTTAATAACTGAAAACTTTGTGTTATATCAGCATGTAAAATTATATACTACAGAGGTGAAGTTGTCAATAGTTTTTTAAATATTATATAATATTATTTTTTTCTTAATATGTAATTAGTAGATATTGATATTCTTTTAAAATATAGCATTTTATGAAAATAAACTTTGTAAATATTTTTCATAATTATCGCTAAAAAACAACTACAAATGTAGGCTTATTTGTAAGAAAAAACCTTACAAATCACGTAAGGTTTTTTCTTTTATTTAATGAATTAAAATTCTGTTTGAAAACGATATATGTAGTTATATTTTTATAGTTTATATTAAATTAATGTGTTAATAAGAATTAAATTTACCTAAATAAATGGGATTTAATATGATTTAGCACTTTATGTTTAATAATAATATTTAACTACTTAATAATATAGGTTAAAACTGTTGTAATAAGTATAGTATAGTATGTTATAATTTGCTGTGATATAATAAAATGTGAAATAAAGATATGGATAGGTGAATAGTTATGATTAGAAATTCTAAAATAATAGCTACTATAGGTGATGCTACAGATAAAGTGTTACGAAAAATAGTGGAAGGTGCAGCAGATGCTGTATTGATAGATTCTTATTATGGGAGTAATGAACAAAATATTGAAAGAATAGAGAAAGTTAAATCTCTAAGAGAAGAAGTGGGGAGAGACTTAGCTATAATATATGATGTTGATCATATTTATGCGAAAAATAAGTATAAACTTATAAGAATAGATGAGGAGAATGTAGATTTTGCCTGTGGAAATGATGTAGATTTCGTTGCATGTCCTTTTGTTGGAAACCTAGAAGAGATTATGAAGGTGAAAGAGCTTATTAAGTCACATGGAAAAAATATAGGAATTATTGTTAAGATAGATTGTAAAGATGGTTACGACAATCTTGATGAGATATTGGAAATTGCAGATGCGATTATGATTAATCGTGATGAGCTTGGTGTAGATATTTCGTATGAAGATTTACCTGGTATTCAAAAGGAAACAGTAAGAAGAGCTAATGAAGCTGCGAAAGTAGTTATTTTAACTACTCAAATGTTGTATTCTATGGTTTACAATCCAAGACCGACTAGAGCTGAAGTATCAGATGTTGCGAACGCAATTTTCGATGGTGTTGATGCGATAATGTTAACAGAGGAAACTGCAATTGGTGATTATCCATGTGAAGCTCTAGAAACAGTAGATAGAATTATAAGAACTGTTGAGAAAAATAATGCTGTTGATGCTGAAAGATTCGAAGTGGAAGGATATAATATGAGTATCTCACACGCTGTTTCTATGACAACAAAACATCTTTTAGAAGCAGTTGACGTAAAAAATATTGTAACTTATACAAAATCAGGGACAACAGCTCGTTTCATCGCGAGATATCGCCCAAATATACCTGTGCTAGCCGTTTTACCTGATAGAGAAAGTGCTAGAAAGTTAGTTATTACTAGAGGAATAGTACCGTATATCGAACCTAAGATGTTAAGTATGGAAGAGATGCTAAGTAATGCTTCTTCATATTCTAAAAAAGTTGGATTAGCGGAAGTTGGTGATCTTATCTTGATAACAGCAGGTCAACCAGATACAGGAAAAGGTATTGTACCACCTACAGACTTTGTATATGTAAGTAAGGTTGATTAGTTAATTAATGATAGTTTATAGGGAGAAACCCAATGTTACAAGGGGTATAAGCCATTATTTAGTGGAGTATAACTAAAAGCTAAGATTATAAAAAAGTATATTGAAGATATTTTGCATAGATTAATTGTAAAATATCTTCTTTTTTCTTCTATAAAAATAGCACAACGCTTGCATTTTATGATATAATTGAAAGTGGACTGCTATACGCATAACGATAAGGGTTTTTATGCGTAACGAGATATTATTAATTAAAGGAAGGAGATTATTTATGATAGCTGAATACTTATCAGGAGTAAGTACGCTAACACTAATTATTCATATATTGGATATATTATTAGTTTGGTTTTTAGTTTATAAACTATTAAGTTTATTAAAAGGTACTCGTGGTATGCAACTCGTTAAAGGTATTTTAATTGTTATTGGACTAAAAATATTCTTTAACTTTATCGGATTTAAGACGATGACATACATTTTTGAACAAGTAGTAACTTGGGGAGTATTAGGTATAATGATCATATTCCAGCCGGAATTACGACGAGCTCTTGAATACATAGGAAGGGTACAGCTATCTAATTTCTTCAATATGAATTATAAAGATGTTCAGAAAGATTCAACTGAACAGATTATAAAGGCTGTGGTTGATTCATCTAGACATATGGCACGTCGAAGAATAGGTGCACTAATCGTATTAGAAAATAATACAGGTCTTGATGAATACGTTGAAAGTGGTATTACGGTCAATGCCGAGGTGACAAATGAACTTATAATTAATATTTTTATTCCGAATACGCCTTTGCATGACGGTGCTATGATAATCGATGAAAATAAGATTCGTGCTGCAAGTTGTGTGCTTCCTTTATCGGATAATAGATCGATAGCTAGTAGCTATGGTACAAGACACCGTGCTGCATTAGGATTATCTGAAGTTACAGATGCTATAATAATCGCTGTATCTGAGGAAACAGGGAAGATTAGTGTTTGTCAAAATGGAATCTTAACTTCAGATTACACAACAGACGAGTTAACGAATTACTTGGCGAAAAATTGGAAACAGCAAGAAAAAATAATTAAATAAGAGGTGATATTATGCAACTAAAAGAAAATAATAAGTTAAAGTTAATATCATTTTTAATAGCGATACTACTGTTCCTATCGGTTAATGAGAATTTTAAAAACTTTTCGGTTCTTGGAGATAGTACTAGTGATAATGCAACAGCTTGGGTAAGTGATGTGCCATTGGATGTTGATTATGATAGAGATAAGCTTTATGTAGTAGGTATTCCTAATACCGTATCTGTGAAATTATCTGGAACTAAAACGAAAGTTCAGAAAGAAAGTGTTGCTAAAAACTTCAAAGCGAAGTTGAATCTTAGAAATGCTCAAATAGGTGATGATCAAAAGGTTAGAATTGAGATAGATGGTTTAGAAAAAGGTGTTGATGGTACCGCAGAACCCTCTATTATAACGATATCTATTAGAGAAAAAGCAACAAAAGAATTTAAAGTTACACCGGTAGTTAAGAAAGAACGTCTACTGATTGGATATGAAGTAGATAATCTTAGTGTGACAAATGAAACAGTTAAGATTTCTGGTGCAATAGAAAGTCTTAATAGAATAAATGAGGTTCGTGCTGAGAGTGATACTCGTACGAAACTTAATAGAAATACTAGAGAAGAAGCAAAACTAGTAGCTTACGATAGTGACTATAATAAAATCGAAGATATTCAAATAGAACCAAATTCAACAGTTATGAATATTGAGTTGAAGAATATCGAAAAAGAAGTTCCACTAGAAGTAAATACTATAGGTAGTCTTCCTTCAGGATTCGAGCTGATTAGTGCGACTGCTGATGTTTCGAAAGTAGCTATTAGGGCGGAAGATGAAGCTACATTGGCCAGAGTATCAGAGATGTTCGTCGATGTTGACTTAAGTGATGTTAAAGAAGAAACAGAAGAACGAAGTAATTTGAAAATTTATCCTAGAGAAAATATTCGAATTGCGACGGATACACCGATTGTTAAAGTAACAATCAAGATAAGGAAAAAATAATTATGGCGGATAAAAAATTAATATTTATGGCTGTTAATATGCTTATTACAGTTTTTAGTTTAGCTATAATAATTGCGACGATGTTTATAGAGAATCAAAGGATTAAGACTACTGCGATTTTCGTAGCTATAACTATATTAATAGTCCAAAAAATAGTAGAGATAAAAGTGATCAAGGAAACTAGAAAAATCAGTATTTTAATATTATGTATTATTATTGCTGCGACATGTTACTTTGGTTATAGATTGTTTTAAAATATGTAGAAGAGCTGAGGGGGTGACTCGAAAATGTTTTTTTCGAGTTCTTCCCCACATAGTTTATTAGTTGTCGCAAGAGTTTTTATTGATATTTAGATATGGATAAACTATTGTGATTACTTAGGATTTGGGTTTAGTCGACCCTAATGCTCTTTGGTAAATTTGTAGGAGATGTTATGGATAGACTATTTTCATCAAAAATATATATAAATCATAGATTTAAACTTATCATGTTATTGGACTTATTGACGGTTGCATTAGGTGTAGTAGCATCGATATTTTTAGGTAAGGCATCAAATCCATTTGCGATGTTAAATGACCATTATATTGAGATATTAGAATTTCTAGTGATTTCACTTGTTATATATACAATTAGTTTTTATTTATTTGGTACTAATAAATCATTATGGTCATACTTAGGCGTTAATGAGATAGTAAGTATTTGTATCTCTGTAGTTTTAGGAGACTTGCTTACAAGTATCCTTTATCAGTATATGTTACCTGATACATTCTCAAATGTTAGATTTGCTATCTTTTCACCTTTATTAATAATAGCGGGTATGATGTTTACAAGAATGTTATATCGTGCCTTACGTGAAAGAGAAGCTGGTAAGTATGGTGCTAGTACTTATAAAAATACATTTATTATCGGTGCAGGAGATGCGGGATACATATTATTAAAAGAGTTATCTAAAAATAATATTTTCCGTGCGAATGTAGTTGGTCTTATAGATGATAATCGAAAAAATTCTGTAATCAGTGGTGTTACAGTAGTTGGAACGACTTATGAAATACTAAAACTTATTCCGAAATATGAAGTAGAGCAAGTATTCTTGGCGATTCCTTCGATTAGTGCTTATAATAAAAATAGAATATTAAACGTTCTGAAAGAAGCTAATGTTAGTGTTAAGGTAATGAGCTCTGGAGTTGCTGTAGAAGACGGGGAGAGTATTTCTAAACACTTGAAAGATGTATCAATCGAAGACTTATTAGGACGTGGAGAAGTGAAGCTTTCTCAAGGGGAGATTCGTTCTTATATTAGAGGAAAGAGTATCCTTGTTACTGGTGCTGGTGGTTCGATTGGAAGCCAGATCGTAAGAGAAATATTCAAATTTAAACCTAGTCAACTTGTTTTAGTAGATGTTAACGAGAATGCCTTATACATGCTAGAGCGTGATTTAGATTTTGAAAAATCACATAGTAAAGAATACGACGATATAAGCTATATCTCTGAAATAGTAAGTATTCGTGAGAAAGATGCGTTAGCTGAGGTGTTTGATAAGTATAAACCGAGCGTTGTATTCCATGCTGCAGCTCATAAACACGTACCTTTAATGGAACGTCGTCCACAAGAAGCTATAAAAAATAATGTCTTTGGGACAAAGAATGTTATGGATGTAGCAATTGAAAAAGAAGTAGAAAGATTTATTATGATTTCTACTGACAAGGCGGTAAATCCTACGAATGCGATGGGAGCTTCGAAACGTTTAACAGAGATTATTTTACAATCAAAAGGTAATAAGTACAAAACGAAATTTGCTGCGGTTAGATTTGGTAATGTATTAGGTTCAAATGGTTCAGTTATTCCTATCTTTAAAGAACAGATTAAAAAAGGTGGACCTATCACAATTACGCATAGAAATATTATTCGTTACTTTATGACGATTCCAGAAGCGGCACAATTAGTACTACAAGCAGGATATTACGCAAGTGAAGGGGAAATTTTCCTATTAGACATGGGAGAACCTGTGAAGATTATAGATCTTGCGACAAACTTAATTAAACTATCAGGATTAGAACCGTATAAAGATATAGATATCGAAGAGATTGGTCTAAGACCTGGTGAGAAAATGTATGAAGAGTTATCGCTTGATTACGAAAGTAGTGAAAAGACTGATAACAAAATGATTTATAAAAATACAACCTTAGATATTGATGTTGAGGAACTAGATAAAAAACTAGTAGAGTTGAAATCAATGCTAGGACATTCAACAAATGAAGAAATTCGTAGCAAGCTATTTGAGATAATAAATTGTTATAACGGATAAAAAAAAGAGCGATTCAAAAGTAATTTTGAGTCGCTCTTTCTAGCTACACAAGGGAACATTAGTATAGCTAGTTTTAGAGAGTGTCTTATTTTTCTAAGGTTTTAGTTCTTTTAGCTATATAGTTATTTATAATCAAAGCTAATAACATAGGTAAATTCATAAAAAAAACTTCAATCACAAATAATATGATTTTGTATTTTTGTTTGAAATCTGAACTAAGTTCTCTATGTAATAATGATGATAGCGCGATGCCGAATAACACATAGAATATTATAAATATATAAAATCTTTTTTTAATTTTTTTAATTTTTTCTGCGTTTAACATAGTAACCTCCCTGAAATCGCGTATTGCGTATTTACTATGAAATAAGTATATATGATATGAAACATATACCTTTGGTATCTTTAACATAGCATAAAAATTTTAAAAATTAAAGACTAATAAAATGTTTATTTTTATGGTATAATAAAGGTTAGTGATGTTTTCTATTAAAGAAAGTTAACATAACACTATTTAGAAGAAGATTTAATAATTGAACGCTGATTTCAGGAAGAATAACTTTTTGAAGTTGGTGTTTTTTAGTTGTAGAAGTTAGGATTTTTTGTTGGTATATTATTACCCCGGATTGTCTTTGATATTTCAATAGATGAATATAGTGTGGTATAATATTTAAGTAAAATAAATAGGAATGATTTAAGAGGTTTAAACTATTAAGATTACATAGTTTACATCTAAATTGATAGTGAGGTGATTAAATGAGTAAAGTTGCAGGTAAAGTAACAAAGGTTGAAAGTAAAGGTCTGTATATAAAACTAGAAAATGGCAAAGATGCATTTTTACCGAAAGAAAATATGTTTATAGGTAAAAAGAAGAAGCTAGAGGAGATTTTTTCTGTTGGTTTTGTTATTAAAGCTGAGGAGAAAGGTACAAAGGATTCTTTAGTGATTTTAACACAAAAAGAGTTGAAGCAAGCTGAAGGTGAGAAGAGAAAAGTAGAGAAAAACTCTAAAGAAAAACAGAACAAAAAGAAAAACAAACCGAAATCACCGATAAAAAAAGAAGCTAAAGAACAACCTGAAGTTCAGAAAAGACAAGAAGTGAAGGAAGAAATAGAGGAGCCTAAACAGGAGACAAAAACGCTAAAAGATTTGAAAAAACTTCAATTCATAGGGAATATGAAGATTTCTGTAGGAAAAGGTAAGAAGAGTAATATTACTGAGCTATCTGAGGAAAAAGAGGAGAAAAAAGAGATTCCTCCAGCACCAGAAGGATTACTAGAAGATATAATTGCGACGACAAAGCAAGCTGAAGGTAAGTTCGAAAAAATTAAGAAAGGTCTTCAAGAGAGAGGTTATCTAGATGGACATTAATATTTTATGGCAAAAAACTGATAAAATAGCACTAGGTCTGTCAGGAGGCGTGGATTCTATAGCTTTATTTCATCTGCTTGTTACAAAGTATAAAGAGAGTTATAAAGAATTAGTGGTGTTTCACATAAATCATGGTCTAAGAGAGCAGTCTTATGAAGAAGCCGAGTTCGTAGAGAATTTTGTCAAAAACTACAATGTTAAGTTCTACAAAAAAGAGCTGAACATGAATGAACTGGCAAGGGATAGCCATACATCAGAGGAGATGCTCGCAAGAAAACTACGTTATGAAGCTTTTGAGGAGATGGCTTCATTAGAAGGTGGTGTGAAGTTGATAACTGCTCATCACAAAAATGATCAGGTAGAGAATATCCTTATGAGGCTCCTTAGTGGACGCAGTATGGATTATAATTTGATGATAGAAGAGGAGACGACTATTGGAAATTTAGAAGTTTATCGCCCGTTATTAAATGTATTAAAATCAGACCTTGAGCAGTATGCTGATAAAAACGACTTAATATACTATGTTGATTCAACAAACTTCGATACTGATTATACAAGGAATAATATAAGGCACAATATTGTACCGTTGTTAAACGATGTAAATGCTGCGAGTTTTGATAATTTGATTAATTTTTCTAGTTATTATCAAAACATCAATACTGAGCTGAAAAATAAAGTATTAGAAAGTAAAAATGATTATGTAATTTCAACAAAAGACGGTAAGGTTGAGCTAGATAAAGAAAAATTATTAAAAAATACTAAAGAAGAGATTTATTTCTTGCTAAGAGACATATTAGCAAATAATTTCGGTATTTTTGATGTAAAACAAAGGGCTCTTTTTACAATAACAGATGACTTAAAAAGTGGAAATAACAATAAAAGTTATGATTTGAAAAATAATTTAAAAATTATTAGCGAATATAATAGTATTTATATTCATAAAATCGAAAAAAAATGGTATAATGATAAGATAGAATTAATAATAGATGAAGTGGATATTAATAAAGTTTATACATTTCATCAGAGTAGTTTTCTAATAACGACAACTAACAACTCATCTGAGGTTGGATTTAATGAAGAAGATTTGCCTTTAATAGTTACGACTAAGAGGGATGGCGATAGAATTCAAAGAGGTAAGGTTAGCAAAAAACTTTCACGTCTTTTTATCGATGAAAAGATTCCCAAGGAACTTAGGGACAAACTTCCAGTAATTCGCAATAAAGATGGGGTTTTAGGTGTTTTAGGAATAAATACTAAAGTTAACAAAAACAAAAAATATGATTATTATATAAACACGAAAGGATAAAACAGTGGAAAATTTATTAAAAGATATCGAGAAAGTTCTATTTACACACGAGGACATCGTTGTTGCTAGTAAAAGAATTGCTAAACAAATTGAAGAGGATTATAAAGATAAATGTCCTGTTCTAATTTGTACATTAAAAGGGGCATTACCTTTTATGGCAGAACTTTTAAAACACATTGACATTCATGTAGTTACTGACTTTATGGATGTATCTAGTTATCACGGAGGAACTGAATCTTCTGGTGTAATCAAAATCAAAAAAGACTGTGGAATGGATATTGAAGGACGTCACGTAATTATCGTTGAAGATATCGTAGACACAGGAAGAACTCTTAAAGCTCTTATTGAAAACTTAAAAGGAAGAAATGTTGCTTCTGTAGCATGTGCTTCATTAGTAGATAAACCAGAAACTCGTGTAGTTGATGTTGAAGCTGATTATATCGGTATTGTTTCACCAAATGAATTCTTAGTAGGATTTGGTTTAGACTATGATGAAAGATATAGAAACTTACCTTATATTGGTATTCTAAAAGAAGAAATTTATTCATAATAATATTTTAATCAAAAAAGGTCAAAATATTAGCCAAACTTAAGTTACATATGGTAAAATAAATTATGTTTAGAAAAATGATAGGAGGAAGATTGTCTATATGAATAATAAAAAAAGGCAAAACCCTATCCTTGGTATGCTTGCATTAATCGTAATCGCGATTGGATTATTTGCATATTGGCAGCAAGATTTACCTGGGACAACTGAAAAAATAGACTATGCTAAACTTGTTCAGACTATTAAAGATGACAAGGTTAAAGAAATAAGTCTACAAAGAAAAGATGAGAACTACAATGTTAAAGGTACTTACACAGATGGTAATAAGAACTTCGAGAGTGTAGTTGCAGCATCTGACTCTGAAGTACAAAAACAAATTAATGAAAAAGCTAAAGATGGAAAATTAAGTGTAGTAGAATATAAACCAGCTGAAAAAACTGGAGCAATTCTATCATTCTTAGGTAACATTATTCCGCTTATCTTGTTTATGGGTGTTTTAGTTTTCTTTATGACACAAATGCAAGGTGGCGGTGGAGGCAAAGTAATGAGCTTCCAAAAATCTAAAGCTAAAAAAATCGATGGTGGAGAAGCGAAAGTTACATTTGATGATGTAGCTGGAGCTGATGAAGAAAAACAAGAACTTGCTGAAATGGTTGAGTTCTTAAAAGATCACCGTAAATTCACTAAGATGGGTGCTAGAATCCCTAAAGGTGTCCTACTAGAGGGGCCTCCGGGGACTGGTAAAACTTTACTAGCTCGTGCTGTAGCTGGTGAGGCAAAAGTGCCATTCTTCTCAATCTCAGGATCTGATTTTGTTGAGATGTTCGTAGGGGTTGGTGCAAGTCGTGTTCGTGACCTATTCAAAGAAGCTGAAAAAAATGCGCCATGTATCATTTTCATCGATGAGATTGATGCTGTAGGGCGTAAACGTGGAAGCGGAGTAGGTGGAGGAAATGACGAACGTGAACAAACTCTTAACCAACTTCTTGTTGAAATGGATGGATTCGATGGTGAAAAAGGTATTATCGTAATTGCGGCTACTAACCGTGCTGACGTATTAGATAACGCCCTTAGAAGACCAGGTCGTTTCGACAGACAAATTAAAGTTTCTACACCTGATGTAAAAGGTCGTGAAGCTATTCTTAAAGTACACGCTAAAAACAAACCACTTGCTAAAGGTGTTGACCTTCGTTCATTAGCAGAAAAAACTCCAGGATTCTCTGGTGCTGATCTTGCTAACATCCTTAACGAAGCGGCATTATTAGCAGCTCGTGAAAATAAATCTAGTATCGATAAAGAAGATCTAGATGAAGCTATGGACAGAGTAATCGGTGGTCCAGCTAAACGTAGTAGAGTATACACTCCAAAAGAAAAACGTTTAGTAGCTTACCACGAAGCAGGTCACGCAATCGTAGGTATGGTACTTGATAGTGCTGATAAAGTGCAAAAAGTTACTATTATCCCACGTGGTGATGCTGGTGGATATAACTTAATGATTCCGGAAGAAGAAAAATACTTCCAAACTCGTACAGATTTAATCGACAAAATTTGTGGATTACTTGGTGGACGTGCTGCAGAGCAAATCTTCTTTAACGAAGTATCTACAGGAGCTCATAATGACTTCGAACGAGTAACAGCTATTGCTCGTGCGATGGTTACAGAATATGGTATGAGTGATGCTGTAGGACCAATGCAAGCTCCATTCCACGATCCATATGGTGGACGTCAACTTTCAAGTATCGGTAACTACTCAGAAGAAATGCTGAAAGAAATTGATATTGAAGTTCGTAAAATTATTAACGAATGTTACGCTAAAGTTCTTCACATCATTGAAACTCACAGAGATCAATTAGAACTTATTGCACAAACACTTATCGAAGTTGAAACAATCGATAGAAAAGAAATCGTTGCTCTTTACCAATTTGGAAAAATGCCAAAAGACTTAGATGAAAGAGATGCAGATCAACTAGATAAAGTAGTTAATAAGAAATACTATGAAGAAGAAGCTCGTAAGGCTAAAGAAGAAGCTGAGAAAAAAGCTCAAGAAGAGGCTAAAAACGAGGAAGATAAAGTTGAAAAGGTTGAAGAAAAAGACCTAGAAGACGAAAAAACTTCTGACGAAGAATAAAAATAAACCCTAGATTTGGAACTAACCAAGTCTGGGGTTTTGTTATACTCTTTTGAAGTGTTATTATAGCAAGGTTTAGTGAATGTTCACAACCAAAAACGAGCGATAAATGAGCGATAAATGAGCGATAAATTTTTATCTTTTCAGCTTTCTTCTCGTAAAGAAGTGAAGTGTTGAAATCACTATTGCAAGAATAATTATATAAATTACTTGAGAAAATACTAATGGTGTAAAGTGATTTTTCAAGATAAATATATTAACTCCCACACCTATAATTGCAGCCATACTTAACATAGAAAGCAGTGCAATTTTGTATTTATTCAGAGGTAAGCTGACCTTCGCAACCATGCATAATCCATTTATTAACGCAAGAAGGAAACAGATGAACTTCGCTTGTGAATTGTCTGCGATAGCAAAGTTTGTCAGTAGTACTGTAGCTACTAATATACCACCACCGATCGCAGCGTTCGTCAGTATGTCCTTCATGAAGTTATTACTTACTTTTCCCTTATTCGCTTCAAAAGTTAGGAAGAAGGATGGAATACCGATTGTTATCGCTGAAATTATCGTAAATTGAATCGGTATAAATGCAAACTCCAAGGCGAAGATTACACTAAGTATTGAGAAGACAATCGAGAAGAATGTCTTTGTTAGGAATAGTGAAGCTACCTTCTGAATGTTATTAATAACACGACGACCTTCCATAAGTATGTCGTAGAATACTCCGAAGTCATCCGTTAAGAATACGATGTTCGATACGCTTTTTGCAGCACTAGTAGCACCATTCATAGCAAAACTAATATCGGCTTTTTTCAAGGCAAGAACATCGTTAACACCGTCACCACTCATAGCGACAGTCTTACCAGCCTTTTGTAATACGGCTACCATTTTCTGTTTTTGTTCAGGAGTAACGCGTCCGAAAATATCATTTTCAAGAACAGTTTTTTCAAATTCCTCATCAGTCACTTTAGTCATATCAATAGCTTTAGCATCTTCTTTGAAACCAGCTTTTTTAGCGACACCGTATACGGCTATATGGTTATCTCCACTGATTATTTTCACTTCAACACCTTGTGATTCGAAGTATTTGAATGTTTCTTTTGTATTTTCTTTTATTTCATCTGATAGAACGACATGTCCTACGAGTTTCATATTAGTAGGGACGTTTGTACTATCTTCAGTATGGGCTAGCGATAAAATTCGATAACCATCTTTTTTCAGATTTTCGTAATACTCATCCATTTCAGCTGAGAAGCCCAGAAATTCATATGCTCCGAAGAAATATGTTCCACCATTTTGTAGTTTTATAAATGAATATTTATTTTTACTAGAAAAGGCTCCTAATTCCTCTATATCCCATTGTTTTTCACATGTTAGATGATTTTTTAAAGCTCTAGATGTCGCATTTTCATCATCGAAGTATGCAAGATAGCTTGATAGTTTTTCTGCAACTTCACTATCGATTTCTACAACATTCATATTACCCGTGGTGATAGTTCCTGTTTTATCGAAACAAAGAACATCTACTCTAGCAAGAGTTTCCACGCAATATAGTTCTTGAACTAAAACTTTCTTTTTAGCAAGTTTCATAGCAGCAACCGCAAGAGAGACGCTGACAAGAAGGATTAGCCCTTCTGGGATCATACCTACTAAAGCTCCAGCACTACGGAGAACTATTTCTACATAACCACGTCCCAGACTAGCACCACGCATGTATAGCATAATTGCGACAGGAACTAATAAAATAGATATAACTTTTAAGATTTTATCCATATAGTCACGAAGTTTAGATGGATATTTCTTGAATTCTTTAGTACTTTTAGCAAGCTTGTTAATATAGCTATCCTCTCCGACAGCAATAGCTCTTATTAAACAACTACCACTAACTACGTTACTACCACTCATTACTTTATCACCAGCAGTCTTAAAGATATTATCACTTTCACCAGTTAATAGTGATTCATCGACCTCGATACTACCTTCAATGATTTCGGCATCTACAGGAATCTGATCACCAAGATTTAAATGTAAATATTCTCCAAGGACGATTTCTTCAGAATCTATATTTATTGTTTCATTATCACGATTTACTCGGTATTTACTTCTACCTAGCAAACTCAACTTCTCAAGGGCATTTTTCGAACGAACTTCTTGAAAAATACCAATTGCAGTATTTATGGTAATTACACCTAAAAACAACATATTTTCAAATCTAAGTGTTGTAGCTATAAATGCTGCCAAAACTAAGTTCATAGCATTGAAAAAAGTAAAAATATTAGAAAAGATAATCTCTTTAGTAGTTTTATAAGGTTTTATTTCACTAATATTTTTTTTCGCTTTAGTTACTTCTTCATTAGTTAAATATTTCATTCTACCTCCGTCATAACTATATTTTTTAATTAGTTTCTATTTTATCACACTTTAGTATAGTTTGGAAAATTAAAGTATAGTTAATTTCCTAGGAGGGAGTGACTCAAAAATCGTGATTTCGGAGAAACAAGATTTTGTCGAGTCACCCCCGAACAGTTTATTAGATATCTAAAAAGCTTTAATAAAGCGAATTTAGATATCAATAAACCACTGCGTCTATGAATTATCAAATACATTTTGTTGAAATTTAGGACCTTTGGGTCAACCCCTTAAAAAAATAATATCGTTGTATTTTCGTGTATAGAATTGTTGTCGAAAATATATAAAAATATGGTGAGGTAGTTCTTTTTGTTAAGGTATGTAAATTAAAGATAACAATTCAATTAATATTTATTCTTTATGAGAGTATAAATTAAATATTGGAGTTTGATTTGCTTTTGACAAAGTATAAATAGTATGAAATAATTAAGATGTATATATAGTTAATATTAATTAATATAGTTACACTTTAAACGACAAAAATTTAGTCGATTAGTGTATAAAAGAGCTAAAAGATTGTATTTTAAGTCGTTTATTAACTTTTTTATTATAAAACCAGGCACAAAAGCTGTGCTTGGTTTTTAATTTTTCTTAGAAATTTTGTATCGAATCTTAAATAAAAAAATCCATTTAGATTTATAAAAACGTTATATCTGAAAATTGTCTTTGTTTTTCAGATAATATATGTTAAAATATAGAAATATACTTTAAATACACTTAAAAAAGATAGGAGAAGAAGGAATGACACTGACTAAAAAGACAGCCGTAAGTGTGCTGAGTGCAGCATTACTACTAGGAAATATCAGTACATTTAATTATGGAGTATCATCAAAAATAACACTAGCCCAAGAAGAAAAAAAAGATGAGCTATCGAATGTTTCAAAAAGTGAAGAACATAAGTTTCAAAATGATGATAAGGTAAAAGTTATTGTTAAATTAAAAGGTGACGTTGATCCTAATAAATTAAAAACCAAAGAAGGAATTAAAGAAGTTACGGAATCAACAAAAGCACCTAGGGAAAAGGCGTTAAAAGAGATTAAAGATAAAGGTATCGATTATGAAAAACTGTTTGAATACGATACATTAATGAATGGTTTTGCCTTAGAAACTACATTTTCAAATGCTAAAAAAATTCAAGAGTTAGACTTTGTAGACACTGTTGAAATGAGTGTTAGCTACAATAAACCAGAAAATGTAGCGAGCGAAGAAGAGAAGAAAGAAAGCACTGAAGCTAATGATTTTTCTAAAGCTTTAGATAGTTATAATCTTATTAATATACAACCTCTTTGGAATAAAGGATATAGAGGACAAGGGAAAGTTGTTGCAGTATTAGATTCAGGGCTTGATCCGAATCATCCAGTGCTTAGATTATCAGACAATTCAAAATCTAAATATAAAACTAAAGATGAAATTGAAAAAATAAAAAAAGAAGCGGGTATAGACTACGGTAAGTGGTATAGTGAAAAATTACCATTTGCATTCAACTATAACGACTGGAATAATGATATCAAACAAAGTGCTTATAAATCACACGGTATGCACGTTGCCGGGACTGCAGTAGGTAATCCTAAGGAGAAATTCACAAATGGTGATTACGTAACAGGTATAGCACCAGAAGCTCAGTTAATTTTCATGCGTGTATTCTCGGATACTAAAAATGCAGGAACAGAATCTTATATCTATACAAAAGCGATAGAAGATGCTATTAAACTTGGTGCTGATACGATAAATCTAAGTTTAGGTTCACCAGCTGGTTCAGTAGTAGAAGTAGGTGACGGTTTAGTTCGTGCGATGGATGTTGCGAAAAAAGCTGGTGTTAATATAGTTGCAGCAGCTGGGAACAATGCATTCTTCGCTAGTGGACAAACAAACCCAAGTGCAGCTAATCCAGATTACGGAACTGTAGGAAGACCATCGGTTTCTGAAGATGCAATTTCTGTAGCGAACATAAGCAACAGCGTTCTTAACAGAGAAGTGGCGAATATTGAGCAGCTTAAAGACAATGCTGATTTCGATAATGGAAAAATGCCAATTTTCAGCTATACTAAACAATTCGACAAGAGAGCATACGACTATGTATATGTTGGAGTTGGTAAAGCTGAAAACTACGCTGATAAAGATTTAACTGGAAAAATCGCCCTTATCCAACGTGGTGGTAATAGCTTTGAAGAAAAAGTTAAACTAGCTAAACAATACGGGGCAGCAGGGGCGGTAATCTACTTCAATGAAGGAGATACTATTTATAACCTGACATTAAATGGACAAGATAAAGATTTCCCTGTAGTAACAACTTACTACAAATTCGGTAATGAACTTTCTGCTCATGAAGGGGAATATAAAATAACATTTAATGGTACTTGGGATAAACAAGATAATCCTAAAAAAGGTGAATTCGATGAATCTACTGGTTGGGGAATGAGTGTTGATGGATACTTAAAACCTGACGTAACAGCACCAGGAGGAGATATCTTATCATCTTATAATGATGGAAGATACGGTCTAGATAGTGGAACAAGTATGGCTTCACCACACGTTGCGGGAGCAATAACTCTTGTGAAGCAAGTATTATCAGAAAGATTCCCGAACTTAAGTGCTGAAGAAATTCAAGGCTTAGCGAAGAGATTAATCATGAGTACGGCCAATCCACAGGTATATTCTGATGGATACACAACAGCATATAGATCACCACGCCTTCAAGGAGCGGGTCTAATCGATGCTAATAAAGCAGCATATGGAGATCTTTATGTAACTGGAGAAAACAACTACGGAAGTGTTTCTTTAGGAAATGTTGGCGATAAATTTACTTTTAAATTAGTATTACATAATCTATCAGACAAAGCTCAAAACTTACAATATGCAGCTCACTTAACTACTGATAACTATTATGGTGAAGATGCTGGTGCTGACTGGAGTGGAAGACTGACAATGACACCTAAGAAGTTATTGACGACTGCTTGGGCTTCAGTTGAAGTTCCAGCGAAAGGTGAAAAAGAAGTAGAAATCACAGTTGATGCTACGGACTTCAAAGGAGAACTAGAAAAAGTATTTACTAATGGATATTATCTAGAAGGATTTGTAACTTTCTATGATGAAGAAAGTGCATTAAAAGCTAATATTCCATTCGTAGGATTTAAAGGTCAGTTCCAAAATCTACCCGTATTAGAAAAACCAATTTATTCTATGAAAAATGGAGAAAAACCAACATATGAGTATGGTTATACTTCAAACCCTAATAACTGGGATTCATTAACAGAGATGAATTTCACAGGAGTGTTAACAACTTATAAAGAAGATAAAAAAGATAAGAGAACACTAGCAGGAGCGTATGTAAATCCTGTTACTGGTGAAAGATTCTTTACTGATAAAATTTTCTTCTCGCCAAACGGTGATGAGAATTATGATGAAATAGGAATGAGAGGGGTATTCTACCGTAACTTCGAAAACCTAAAACTTTCAGTATATGCTAAAGACGATGTAGAACGTAAAAACCCACTTTACCAAAATGGTAATGGTTCTGGTAACAAAAACTTCTACAACAACACAAGTAAAAAATACACATCATTAACTATGACAAACTGGAAAGGTGTTGACAATAACGGTAACCCTCTTCCAGACGGTGAGTATCAATATGTAGTTTCTTATAGTGCAGCAGTAAGTGGTGCAGATATGCAAGAAACAACATTCAATGTAGTAATCGATAGAAAAGCTCCGAAAATCACAGGTGCTAACGGTGGTTACTACGATGAAGCAACTCGTAAATTCACACCATATCCAGTATTAGAAGATGGAAGTGGAGTATTCTACAAAAAATTAAGCTATGGTAAAAATACTATTGCGGCAAATGAAGATGGAAGTTACACAATTCCAGAAGGTGTAGAATTAAAAGATCTTACTTTTGAAGTAAAAGACTTCGCAGATAACAAAGACAGTATTAACTTATCAAATGTTGAAGGTAATGGTAAAGGAAGCCTAGAAGTAGAAGTTAAAAAAGGTGACGGAACAGGAAACAATTCACGTCGCCTGCGTTACAAGATCACTAATGAAAAAGGTGAAATCGTAGGGGAAGACTTCTCTAGAAACAAACGTACATACCAAGCATTACCATTCGGTAAATATACTGTAGAAGTAGTTATGGTTGATGGAGAGTACAAACTACTTACACCATCAAAAGTTGACTTTGAAATAACTAAAGATAAACCAACAAAAGAGGTTGAATTTAGAGTAGATGAAATCAGCAGAAATGCTACAGAAATCAGCTTTGATAAGCCAGTTCCAGCAGGAACCAAAGTTTATGCAGTAGCCCAAGATGGTACTAAAATATCACTTCCAACAAGTTTATATGGAAAAAATGCCTTCCAGAAAAACTTAGAAAATGGAACATACACAATTCAAATAGTAACACCTGAAGGATATACTCCAGCAGAAAACAACTTTGAATTAGTAGTAAAAGATGGGCACAACAAAAAACAAGTTGTTCTAAACGTTGCAGAAAAAGTAGCAAGTGTAGGAACTACTGAGAATTCTAAATCACAAGGTACAGTAGATTTCACTGAGAAAAAACTTTACAATAATTACAAACTTGTTGTAACAGAACCAACTGCAGAAGAAAAAACAAATATCCAAAAACAATTAACAGAAGGTAATGTAGACTTAAGTAAATATGATGTTGAATACTTTAACATTCATATTGTAGATGCAGCAGGAAAAGAAGTTAAAGTTCCTGGTGATAGAAGTGTAACTTTAGATTTAGCGAAAGCTCCAGAGCGCTTCTTCCATGAAAAAGATGGAAAATTAACGGCTGTAAGCAGTGTTAATTATGCTGATGGTAAGCTTACATTTACTACTGATAGCTTCAGTAACTTTGTAGCATTGACTCCAAAAGATGCCCCAGTAGAGAAGAAAGCGAAAGTGAATAAAGCAGAGCTTCAAAAAGCAATAGAAGCGGATAAAGCGTTAGATGAAACTAAAGAGTACAAAAATGCAACTATCGAAGCTAAAGATGCATACAACAAAGCATTAGAATCAGCTAAGAAAGTTCTTGAAAACGAAAATGCAACTCAAGAAGAAGTAAACAGTGCGGTGGCAAGTCTAAATGAAGCTAAAGTAACATTAGCTAATTTACAACAACCAGAAGTGAAGAAAGAAGTAGACAAAGCTAAATTAATCGAAAAATTAAAAGAAACTGAAAAACTTCAAACTGAGGTTAAATTCAAAAATGCAGGACAAGATAAAAAAGATAACTTCGTAAATACTATAAAAGAAGCGACAGCAGTTCTTGATAACAAAGATGCAACTGTAGAAGAAGTTACAGCTGTGTTAGGAAAATTACAACAAGCTGAAAATGCTCTTGATGGTAAAGAAGTAGAAGCTCCGAAGCCAGCGGCTGAAACTCCTAAGAAAGAGGAAACAAAACCAGCAGGTGAGGCACCAAAAGAAGAGCCAAAACCAGCGGTTGAAGAACCTAAGAAAGAAGAACCGAAGCCAGCAGCTGAAACTCCTAAGAAAGAAGAGCCAAAACCAGTGGTTGAAACTCCTAAGAAAGAGGAACCAAAACCAGCGGTTGAAGAACCTAAGAAAGAGGAGCCAAAACCAGCAGCTGAGACTCCAAAAGAAGAGCCGAAACCAACAACTGAGGAACCTAAGAAAGAAGAAGGAAACAAACCGCAACCTGAAGCACCAAAAGTAGACAAGAAAAAACTAAATGAACAATTAAGTCATTTAGCAGAAGTCAAAGAGAAAGATAGTTTTGAAAGCGCAAGTGCGGAAGATAAGAAAGCTTATCTAGATGCAGTTCAAAAGGCACAGGAACTATTAGCTTCAGCAACAGCTACTCAAGAAGAAGTAGATAAAGCATTAGAAGCGTTGAAAGAAGTGGAGAAAAAAGTTTCTAAAAAATCAATCAAAGATATCTTAGGTGGTTTTGTTGGAAAAGAAACTAAGAAAGAAAACACATTTAATGTAGATGAAGATTTCGGAAAAGTTTCAAAATCTAATTCATTATTACCAAAAACAGGATTAAATAATAATGCAACAGCTTATGCTGGAATTGTAGTACTAGCTTTAGTAGGACTAACTGTTTACGTAAAACGTCGTAGACAAAAATAAGATAAAATATAACGACTTCAAAAGTTAGAGTTTATTCTCTAATTTTTGAAGTCGTATTTTTATTAATAAATCAGTGGTGCTAAGAGTTCTCATACGAACTTATTTACAAATCTGGAGCTTTTTCGTTAATCTCTGAAAAGATTATAGAATGTCTCAATTATAGACACATGTTTAAGTAAGGTATATAATAATAAGTGACATGGAGGAACTATTTAGATTATGGAAAAACTAGATTATTTAATAAAAACACTAAATTCAGAAATAGAAATACCGGAGACGGAACAAGAAAAGAGAGATTTGTTTAGATCATTAATGAACACGTGGAAAGTTTCGGAGCTACCGAGTGAATTTTATGAAGTTCAAGACGAATATTTGCAAGAGGTTCTAAGTGCTAAAGGAATAACAAGACTAGAAGATTTAACTGAAATTGATAAGAATATTTATCTATGGCAAGGGGATATAACTACATTAGAAGTAGATGCTATAGTTAATGCTGCGAACAAAGCTCTATTAGGATGCTTAATTCCGCTACACAGATGTATCGATAATGCTATTCACACACAAGCAGGATTGCAACTTAGAAAAGAATGTGATGAAATAATGAAAAAGCAAGGAAGTTTTGAAAAAACAGGGCAAGCTAAGATAACAGCTGGCTATAACTTACCAGCTAAACATGTTATTCATACAGTTGGACCAATAATATATCGTGTTGTTGAAGATGATGATAAGGAATTACTTGCATCATCTTATAGAAATTCTTTAAAATTAGCGGTAGATAACAATCTTAAGAGTATTGCTTTTTGCTGTTTAAGCACGGGAGAATTTAGATTTCCAAATAATCTTGCTGCTGAAATAGCGGTAGCTGAGGTTAAGAAATTCTTTAGGGAGAACCCTGCTGCTGATTTAAAAGTAGTATTCAATGTGTTTAAAGATTTAGATAAAAAATTATACGAAGAGTTATTAGGGTAAGAAAATTAAAAGAAGATTATAAGAATGAGATTCATCAAAGAGGATGAGGCTATCTTATAATCTTCTTTTCTGATACTGAGTAAAAAAGAATTATTAATTGTTTTTTCGTTTTAAAATTGCAAGTCCGATAATTGATAAAGCTAAAGTTCCGATAATAGCCATGCTTGAACTTGTTTCTAAACCTGTATTGGGGAGAACTTTACTGTTATTTTGCGGATTGTTCTCTTTTGGTTTAGGTAAGTTGGTAGGAATATCCGTTTTCGGTTTTTCTGGTTTAGATACTTCTGGTGTTTTTGGTTTTTCCGGAGTATTTGGAACTTTTAATTCTGGTTTTTCCAAAATGGGAGGATCAATAGGATTAGCGCCACCGTTATATTCTGGTTTTTCTAATACAGGTGGGTCAATAAGTTTATATTCAAACTTTAGTTCTGGTTTTTCCAAAACGGGTGGATCGATAGGATTAGCACCACCGTTATATTCTGGTTTTTCCAAAATAGGTGGGTCAATAGGATTAGCACCACCATTGTATTCTGGCACATCATTAACTGGAGAGTCTTTTGGAATCTCGTGTACAGGTGCGCCGTAGAATCTAACATATTGATAAATTCTGTTAATTACAGTTTTATGTGTTCCTTGTTTATAATTAATAACCCTAACGATTTCTCTAGAATAACCCTTTTCTTTGTTAACTAAAGGTACATCAGGACTCTTCATTCTTACGGCTGTAATTCCATCTTTATCTGTGAATTTTTCAGCGAAAGGAAACTGTTCGATAAAACTTTTGTTTATCTTATCGCTTGCTGGAGTTTCCGCATTGTTATCTGCTGCTTCTGCAACAGCAAGAGAGTTAAGGCCAAAGCCCAATGCAACAGCTAGTGTGCATTTTGTAAAATTATTTATCTTCATAAAATCACCTCTTCTATATAAATTGCAACTTGGTTAGTTTAACAATTCAAGGCAAACGTTTTCACCTATAACTTTAATTATATCACTGTGAAAATGTTATTTCAAGAAATTGGCTATACTACTTATATAAATAGTGAAAATATATTAGATACAAAAAAGGCTAAGAGTAAGTTTTTTTAAAACCTAATTCTTAGCTTTTATTTTATTGATAATTATTCCTCTGCAAAAATCTGCGTAGCTCTTACTGCACGTTTCCATCCTTTGTAAAGTTTTTCCCGTTCTTCTTTTTCCATAGTAGGAACGAATAGCTTTCCTGCAGTGTTTAGATTCTTAAGCTCATCTAAGCTTTCCCAGTATCCAGTAGCTAGTCCCGCTAAGAATGCAGCACCTAAAGCTGTAGTTTCTAGATTTTCAGCACGAGCTACTTTAACACCTAGAATATCTGCTTGAAATTCTAGAAGATAATCGTTATTTGCAGCACCTCCATCGACTTTTAGAAGGGGGATTTCTACCTTAGCATCGATTTTCATAGTATCTATAATATCACGTACTTGGTAGGCAATTGACTGCAATGTAGCCTTCACTAGATCTTCTTTAGTAGTGGCACGTGTTAAGCCAAAGATAGTTCCACGAGCATCTGGATTCCAATACGGGGCACCTAGTCCTGTAAAGGCGGGCACTAGATATACTTCGTTATTGCTTTTAGAATTGTAAGCTAATGCTTGTGTTTCTGATGACTTTTTAATTAAACGTAATCCGTCTCTTAACCACTGAACTGCACTTCCAGCGATGAAAATTGAACCTTCTAAAGCATAATAAACTTTTCCATTAATTCCAAAACCTATAGTAGTTAATAGGTTATTTTTTGAAAGTTCCATAGTTTCGCCCGTGTTCATGATAATGAATGAACCTGTTCCGTATGTGTTTTTTATCATTCCTTTATCGAAGGCAAGTTGCCCGAAAAGGGCTGCTTGTTGGTCTCCAGCTAGTCCACTTATTGTAACTTCGCCACCATAAAAATGATAATCTGTAGTTTTTCCGTACACCTCAGAGTTTGATCTAACTTCTGGCAATAAAGATTCTGGTATATTTAGAATTTCTAATATTTCTTTGTCCCAAGTTAAATCTTTAATATTAAATAACATTGTTCTCGCTGCATTTGTGTAGTCGGTAACGTGAGTTTTTCCACCTGTAAGCTTCCAAACTAGCCATGTATCGATAGTTCCAAATAGAAGCTCACCATTTTCGGCGCGTTGTTGTGCTCCAGGTACATTATCTAATATCCAACGTATTTTAGTCGCAGAGAAATAGGCATCGACGACTAAACCAGTTTTCTGATGAATTATATCTTTATAACCATCACTAACCAGTTTATTAGCTATATCAGCACTTTGTCTGCTTTGCCAAACTATTGCATTATAAATAGGTAGTCCAGTTTCTTTATCCCAAATAACGGTAGTTTCACGTTGGTTTGTAATTCCAATACTATCTATTTGATTTGGTTTTATACCACTTTCGATGAATGCTTCTGCAATGACCGACTGTACTGAATTCCAGATTGCATTAGCATCGTGTTCCACCCAACCAGACTTAGGAAAAATTTGGGGGAATTCTTTTTGGCTACTTGTTATTATTTCTGCTTTTTTATTGAATATTATCGCTCTAGAACTAGTAGTGCCTTGATCTATTGCCATTACATATTTTTTCATAATTCACCTCGAATAATTATTTCGTTAATATTATAACATCTTTTATAATAAAAGCGCAGACAAAAACTATGTTTTATCTGCGTTTTTAAGTGCTTTAAGGACATCGTTTATGCTACAATTCTCACAAGACTTGGAGTATGTTGAACCAAGTCTAATTTTTCAATTATAGCTATTGTGCAAAAAATTATCGTTAAAATCAGAATTACTAATAATATTATTATAGTAGTTTTTAATCTATCATCATTGCTCATATAAAATCCCCCTTTTTAAAATCCCTGAAATTAACTTATCGTCAAAGCTCCCTAATTAATTCCATAATTTTTTAGATTATTTTAATTTATTGATAATAAATTTTTTTTTATAGCAAATCTATCTTATAATAATGTTAAATGTATAGTAAAATATATATTATATCTTACTTATATTATAACATCACAAGAAAGCGTTGTCAAAACAATAAAAAGTGGGAAATGTATTTATTTATGTGATAATTTTCAGTAGTAGTTTTTAGGCCTGATCAGTTCTACTACAATAATAAAATAACAGTACATAATATAGTTTTCTTTGAAATCTAGCGTAGTTGTGTATGTAGCGTATTATTAGCGTTTTTCATGTTTTTCTTATAAAATATATAGAGGAAGTTTTAAAAAAATTTATTGTAAATATAGGAGAAAATTAAATGAAAACATTACACCAATCTTTAACAGAATTATTAGCAAAATTAGAAGAGAAAGACGTACTAAAAAAAGAAAATATTAACACAGAAGAACTAAAAGCTGAAGAACTTGCAAAACACATTCGTGATCGCTTTGCTAAAGAGCACGCAGATTTAGAAATTCGCAGACTTTTAGAAACAGTTCACTACGCTAACACTTATGAAGACAAAGTTCTTAAAGAAACAGCATTTTTAGTAGATGAAATCAGTGAATATATGTTTAAACTAGAGATCGCTAACCGTGATTTCGTAGTAGGGTACTTTAACACATTAATTATCGATCCAGCTATAGAAGCAACAGAGTACAACTTTGTATTGATGGAAGTTGAAAGTTTAATCGAAAATAGCTTCTTAGAGTTACCAGAAGAAGAGGAATAATAATGAAAATCTTAATACCAACAGCCAAAGAATTAAACAAAAAGGCTCTTCCGAATGAGACAGTAAGTCTAAGTGACAAAAGTACTGAAATAGTAAGCGAAATAGCAAAATTAAGTGTAGAGGACTTGGCGAAAGCCTATAAAATCAAAGAAAAAAAGGCTGTGGAAGAATTTTCTCGCTGGGAAAAAATAAATAAAAAAACAGCAAAAAGTTTTGAGGCGTTAGAGCTATTTAATGGTCTAATGTATAGAAATATAGCTCGTGCTGATTTTGATGAGACGGATAAAAAATATATAAAAGAAAATGTATTTATTACAACATCTTTATATGGCGTAATAGGTGCTTACGATTTAATTCAAGAGCATAGATTAGACTTCTTACAAAATATTAAAATCGCAAATCAGTCATTGAAAAACTTCTGGCGTGAAGATTATGATAAGAGTATTAAGGATGAAGAATTAATCGTGTCATTACTTTCTAGTGAATTTGAAGAGGTATTTTCAAAAGAACAGAGGGATAGGTTTACTAGAATTAGCTTTATGGAAGAAAAAGAAGGAGTGTTAAAAGTCCACTCTACAATATCAAAAAAAGCTAGAGGTAAGTTCTTAACTGAGCTTGTAAAAAACAAAGTTTCTTCAGTAGACGAAATGAAAAAGATCAAATTTGATGGTTTTGAATATAACGAAAAAAATTCAGATGAAAAGACATTGGCTTTTATAGCGAAAAGATAAAATAGGGAAGGTTAAATATAAAAGGAAAATAAGAAAAAGGACAGAAGAAGATGAAATTAGAAACTAAAACCAGTAAGTTATATTACGGATTTCCTGTAATATTAATAGGCTATAAGGATAAAAAATGGAAGTATAATGTGACAGCGTGTAGTTCATCATATTCATTAGGAGATATGATTACAGTTGGCCTTACAACAGATAGTAATGCTGTAGATAATATTAAAGAATATGGAGAGTTCACTGTTAACGTACCGTGTCAACAAATACTTAGTAAGGTGGAGATTGCGGGATTCCATTCAGGGCAGAATAAAATTGGTATGGCTGATATGACATATGATCCAGCAAAATATATCGATGCTCCGATTATGGATGAATGTATACTGTCGCTTGAATGTAAAGTTGAAAGTACTTCTGAGTATGGAAAATACACGAATTTTGTAGCATCTATAAAACGAAGAGTTGTTTGTGAAAATCTTCTAGATGAAGAAGGGAATATGAAATATATCCAATTCAATCCAATTTATTTTATGGGTGATGATAATAAGAGAGTATATCGTTACTTCAATGAAGCGAGCAAAAACCATGGAGAAAATATGGGCTGTTCTTCAGATGAGGATGAGTACAACCCACTTTGCGGATAATATCTCATAGATGGTATAAAAATAACGAAGAAAGGAGGATATTAGTATGTATTACAATATGCAAGTACATAGTGCATATGACTTATTGAATAGTACAATTAAGTACGAGAGTCTGTTTTCAAAGTTAGCAAAAGACAATCAGAAATCAGTTGTTATAGTAGATCCAAATATGTATGGTGCTATTAAAGCTCATAAAGCTTCTAAAAAAGCAAGAATAAACTTAATTCAAGGTCTTGAAGTTAACTTAGGCTATGGGATAGGGCTTTTAAAATTCAATTTATTGTGTAAAACAGAGAAGATGTTTTATAAACTATTAGAGATTTCTACGAAGCTAATGAACGGAGAAGAATGGACTGTAGAAGATTTTTCTAGTGATATGATAGATTACAGAGAAGACTTTGTCTTGATTGTTGTAGATGAACTTAGGGATAGTATGGAATTCTCTTATTTAAAAAATTTACTAAGTAAGTATGATTTTTATTTTGGTTTTAATGAGAGTTTTCAGGTAGGTCTTTATAGTAATTATGATAATATTGTTTATACTAAACCAAGTTTCTATCTAAATAAAGAGCACTATCAACAAGTCATTGTTAGTCGTGCTATTCGCGATAACAAAAAGCTTAATATACAGGAACTTACGACTATCTCAGGAGAAGACTTCGTCAGAGAGCAAAAGGATTTTGAAGAAATCTTAGCTCTAGGAGATGAAGAGTTATATGCTATTTTCGAAAAATCATTTGCTAATCAAAAACTAATAATAGATAGTTGTAAATATGAATTGAATTTTTCGGGATATCATTTACCTAAGTATATCTACGGAGAAAAAGAAGAGATATTCGAAAAGTTATCTTCTAAAGAGTACTTGCATTATTTAGTTCAAAAAGGTGTTAAGGAAAAGTTAATAGGTAAAGATGTATATCAGTATCAAAAACGTTATAGTTATGAGCTTAAGATTATCGATGAGATGGGCTTTAATGATTATTTCTTAATAGTACATGACTTTGTAAAGTATGCCAAAGATAATGGTATATTAGTAGGTGCAGGACGTGGTAGTGCTGCCGGAAGTTTAGTATGTTATTTACTAGACATAACAGAAGCGGATCCATTGGAATATAATCTACTGTTTGAACGATTTTTAAATAAAGAACGTATATCTATGCCGGATATAGATATAGACTTCCAAGATACTAGACGTGATGAAGTTATAAAATATGTAGAAGAAAAATACGGCTCGGATAAAGTGGCACAGATTATCACTTTTACAACATTCCAATCGAAAAGTGCTGCTAGAGAATCGGCGAGAATATTGCAGTTTGATGAACAAACTCTGAAGTTTATTAGTAGTAATATTAGCTCGACAAGAACATTAAAAGAATGTTATGAAATATCAGAAGAATTAAGAACGTTTATTAATCAGAGTAATATTAATAAGCGTTGGTTCAGTATAGCGCTGAGTTTAGAGCATTTACCGAAAAATCCATCGGTACACGCCGCGGGTATAGTAATAAGTGATGATAAGCCACTTGTTAACTATGCGCCTTTAGCTGAATCGAATATGACGAAGTACTTAACGCAGTGGACGATGGATGATGTAGAGAGTGTAGGCTTATTAAAAATAGATTTCTTAGGTATTAGATATCTAACTATGGTATCAAGTATTGTTGAAGAAATTAGAAAAGAGAACCCGACATTTGATATAACAAAAATAAACTATCAAGATCCGAAGGTCTATGAACTATTTGCAAAAGGTAAAACAGAAGGTATCTTCCAGTTTGAATCAAGTGGGATGAAGGAGAAACTTAATCTACTAAAACCTACGGAATTTAATGATATTGTTGCGATGAATGCTCTTTATAGACCAGGACCGATGGCTCAGATAGAAGTCTATGTGCGAAGAAAAAATAAAGAAGAGCAAGTAGTATACCCACACCCGCATTTAGAGAAAATATTAAAAGATACTTACGGGGTAATAGTTTATCAAGAGCAAATTATGCTAATTGCGGTGAACTTTGCCCATATGAGCCTTAATGAAGCGGATAATATGAGAAGAGCGGTAAGTAAGAAGAAAAAAGAAGACCTTGAATATTATGGGCGAATCTTCGTAGAGAAGAGTGTTGCTGCTGGTTATGACATAAAAGTTGCCGAGAAACTTTTTGATCTTATCGTTACCTTTGCGAATTATGGTTTTAATAAGAGTCATGCGGTTGTTTATAGTATGTTAGCTTATCGCTTAGCGTATTTAAAAGTCTATTATACTAAGTATTTTATGACAGCCTTATTAAATAACGTAATAAGCAGTGAGAAGAAGATTAATGAGTATAAACAAGAGCTTATGAATCTAGGAATTAATCTAGTAAAACCTGACGTTAATAGAAGTTTAGCTAATTTTAGAGTTTTTAAAAATGATATTGTTTTCGCACTAACTGCAATAAAAAATGTTGGTTATAGAAGTGGTTATGAAATAGTTCAAGACAGAGTTAATTTTGGACCGTATCTAGATATAGATGATTTCTTAAAACGTATGAATAAGAAGGTTGATTATCAAGCCGCAGTTTCATTAGTTAAGGCTGGAGCTTTAGATACTTTTGGTTATAATCGAGCTACTTTGATGAAAAAGGTAAATGATTATTATTCAGATAATAGGCAGTTTATAAATAATGTACGTGTTGCGTTGTCTGCAGAAAGTGGCCTAACATTAAAGGTAGAAGAGGTAGAAGATTATTCAATCACAGAAAGAATCCAAATGGAAAAAGAAGTCACAGGAACATACTTCTTAAAACATCCAGTCCAAGTAGAAAAAGAGAAGTATGCTTATTTACCGTTGCAGTATATTGGTGGTGAAGTTAGTGATAGTTATGTAGAAATCATAACGAGAAAAGAGATAAGAACTAAAAATGGCGATTACATGGCATTTTTAACAGTTAACGATGGGAAAAATGATTATGATGTTACTGTTTTTCCAAGTGTATTTAAGTATGCTAATGTATTTATAAAAGCAGGAAGTTTCGCTGTTATGACTTTGAAAAAACAACTTCGTAATGGTAGAGAACAGTATATTCTAGAAAAAATTGCTAGTTTAAGAAATTATAGAGAATACTGCCTAACTAATATAAAAACTATCTATACAATTATTGATAAAGAAATATTAGAGCTTTTAAGTGAATATAAGGATGATGATGGAAGAGTTAAGGTAATAGCCTTGCTTGATAATGATTCTACAAAAGGGAAGACAATTACAATTAATAACGAACATGAATTTGTTCAGAAATTTTTGGAAAAGTTTCCTGGAAAACGCATCAAAATCACATATAAGTAAAAAAACAAAAATAATCGAACAAAAATAAAACAAAATTCTGTTTTTACTAGAAAAAATCTCAAAAATATGATATTGTTGATAGGTAAATTTAAAAATAATTAATAAAATTATGAGGAAGGTAAGACTACATGAAAAAAATCGCAGTTTTAACAAGTGGTGGGGATGCACCAGGAATGAACGCAGCTGTGCGTGCCGTTGTAAGAACAGCAATCTATAATGGATTAGAAGTTTATGGAGTATATCAAGGATACAAAGGACTAGTTGAAAACAACATTAAAAAACTTGAAGTAGGGGATGTTGGTAACATAATTAACCGTGGTGGTACAATGCTTTATTCAGCACGTCTACCAGAATTTGCTAACCCAGAAGTTAGAAAAGGTGCTATTAAAAACTTAGAAGCTTTAGGAATTGATGGATTAGTAGTAATCGGTGGAGACGGTTCTTACCGTGGAGCTATGGCTTTAAGTAATGAAATGAACATTAAGACTATCGGTGTACCAGGAACAATCGATAACGATATCTGCTGTACTGACTTCACAATCGGATTCGATACTGCACTTAACACTATTGTAGACGCAATCGATAAAGTTCGTGATACTGCATCAAGTCACGAGCGTGCATTCATTATCGAAGTTATGGGACGTAACGCAGGAGACTTAGCATTATTTGCTGGTATCGCTGGAGGAAGTGAAAGTCTTCTAATTCCTGAGAAAAAAGAAGATATCGAAGAAGTAGTTGCTCGTATTAAAGCAGGGGAAGATCGTGGTAAAAAACACTCAATCATCGTTTTAGCAGAAGGTGTTATGGGTGGACAAGAATTAGCTAAAGAATTAAAAGAACGTACTGGTGAAGAAGTAAGAGCTACTATTCTAGGACACATTCAACGTGGTGGAACTCCATCAGCTCAAGATAGAGTATTAGCTTCAAGATTAGGTAACTACGCTGTTCAATTATTATTAGCTGGTAAATCAGGTCGTGCTGTAGGTATCCAAAATAATAAACTTGTAAGTACTAAATTTGAAGATGTATTTGGTGATGTTCACAATGTAGACTTATCTATCTATGATGTGTCTAAACAACTTTCAATCTAATTGTTAATTTTGAAAATGTTTTCTTTCTTAAAATCAAGTATTTTTTAGGAAAATGTTTGAAAATAAATTGAAAATAAGTTAAAATAATAAAAGATTAAAAATTAAGAGGTATATTATGATACAGAAAAAAACAAAAATTATTTGTACTATTGGACCTAAGTCTGAAGCTAAAGAAACATTAACTCAAATGGTAGAGTTAGGAATGAACGTTTGTCGTCTTAACTTCTCACACGGTGACTACTCAGAACACGGTGCAAGAATCCAAACAATCAAAGAAGTTAGAGAAGCTACAGGAACTAACTTAGCTATCCTTTTAGATACTAAAGGTCCTGAAATTAGAACTCACAACATGGAAAATGATGCGATCATGTTAGAAACTGGAAAAGACGTTATCGTTTCTATGACAGAAGTTCTTGGAACAACAGAAAAATTCTCAATCACTTATGGTGAATTAGTACACGACGTTAAAGCTGGAGATACAATCTTACTTGACGACGGATTAATCGGATTAACAGTAAACAAAGTTGATGTTGAAGGTGGATTAATCTACACTACTATCCAAAACGGTGGAGTACTTAAAAACAAAAAAGGAGTTAACGTACCAGGTGTATCTACAAAATTACCAGGTATTACTCCAAAAGATGAAGAGGATATTCGTTTCGGATGTAAACAAGATATCGACTTCGTTGCTGCTTCATTCGTTCGTACAAAAGAAAACGTACTAGAAGTTAGACGTATTCTTAAAGAAGAAGGATGTGAACACGTTCAAATTATCCCTAAAATCGAATGTCAAGAAGCTATCGATAACATCGATGAAATCATCGCAGTATCTGATGGTATTATGATCGCTCGTGGAGACCTTGGGGTTGAAGTACCTGCAGAAGAAGTACCAATCATGCAAAAAGATATCATTGCTAAATGTAACGAAGCTGGTAAATTCGTAATTACAGCTACTCAAATGTTAGACTCAATGCAAAAAAATCCACGTCCAACACGTGCCGAAGTATCTGATGTAGCTAACGCAATTTACGATGGAACTGATGCAATCATGTTATCAGGAGAATCTGCAGCGGGTGCTTACCCAATCGAATCAGTTCGTACAATGGCTACAATCGCTAAACGTACTGAAGAAATGCAAGATTACTCTCGTATCTTAAAAGAACGTTCTAAAAAAGTTGTATCTAAAGATATTACAAACGCAATTGGAGTATCTGTAGGATACACAGCTCTAAACTTAGACTTACACACAATCGTAACTTACACTGAATTAGGAAAAACAGCTAGATTAATTTCTAAATACCGTCCAAACGCGTCTATTTTAGCTGTAACTCCAAGTGCTAAAGTTGCACGTGGATTAAGCTTAGTATGGGGAGTTGATGCTCAAATCTCTGAACAAGCTAAATCTACAGACGAAATGTTACTAACTGCTGCAAGAATTGCTAAATCTTCAGGATATGCTAAAGTAGGAGATGCTATCGTAATCACTGGTGGTATCAACACTTCAGTAAGTAACGCTGGAACAACAAACTTCTTAAAAGTTTCTGTAATCGACTAATAATAATTAAAGAAGAAGTAGGAGAGAATCCTATTTCTTCTTTTTTATATTATTTAGAAAATAATTAGTAGAATATTGTGAATAATAAAAAACAAAAAGTGGCCCTTAATGGACCGCTTTTCGTTATATGAACACAAAATAAAAATTTAGGGTAAATTGTTATTTTGTAGTATTGATCGGAATTGCTTCCGATATTAAATTAAAAGTTTATTGTTAAATAAATTTAACAACCGAAAGGAAATATATGACTATAGTATTATAGTCGTTAAAATGGAAGTCGAAAGAGTCTTCCACAGTTTTAAGAACAATCAAAGAGATTGCATGATATATATAGATATATCTCCTTACCTATTAACTCATGTAACAATACCACATATTGTTTGGGAAATGGTCAACTCTTGCAATATTGCTTAATTTATTTAATTTGAATTATCCCCACAATATAGATATTTCAGTAATAATTAATATCAAATGCAACAAATAGTATAATTGAAAAGAAATAAAATAATATTAATTATACCAAAATATTTTAATGATAAAATTATCTTACTAACTGTTTACAACTTTATTTTAGCAAATTATAGCTATTTGTCAAATAGAAGGAATCGTTATAATCTTAAGTGTGAGAAATATTATCTTATATTTATTTTTGTATATACAATTAGAAAAGTTGAAATTTAAAGAATAAGTAAAAATATTTAGAATATGCAAACTTACAGATAATGGCATTTATAAAATATAAGATTATAAAAAAGGAGCAACTGAAAACTATGATTTTAGTTTAGTCAAATTCTCGAGTTGCTCCATAGTTGGTAGATGGTCTATTTAAGTATCAATAAACTCTCAGGCTGTTCCAAAAGTCCTAAAATTTAACAAAGTTCATATAATAATTCATAGATACAGTGATTTATTGATATCTAATAACTGTGTGGTGTGACTCAACAAAATCCATTTCTACGAAATCACGATTTTTGAGTCACTCCTATATTGTGTGAAACGGTTAGTCGTTATTTTGTAAAAGTTGATATGAAATTATCTATTAACAATATTAGGAGAATCTCCAGTAGTTATTACTTCTACTGCAGCATTTAAAGCTCCTTCTACAAGGTTCTTAACCGCTGTTTCAGTGTAGAAGGCAGTGTGTGGTGTGTAGACGATATCATCTCTGTCAATTAATTCCTGCATTAATTTGTCGTCAAACTCTTTATTAGAGAAGTCTTTAGGAACGTAATTCCCTTCATTTTCGTATACATCAAGACTAGCTCCTAGTAGTTTACCACTGTCAAGGGCACGAATAACAGCTTTAGTATCAACAAGAATACCACGAGCTGCATTAGCGAAGATAGATCCATCTTTCATTTTGCTAAAGAATTCATCATTTACCATATGTGTGTATTCTTTTGTAGCTGGAACGTGAAGTGTCACAACGTCAGATTGAGCTAATAATTCATCGATAGTATCAACATACGTTAATACTTCACGAGCTGCATCAGAAGGGTATAAGTCGTAACCAATAACTTTACAACCTAATCCTTTGAATAAAGTTGCTGCTTGACGTCCAATGTTCCCTGTTCCAAGGACGCCTACAGTAAGAGTTTGTAGCTCTCTAGAAATAATGTTTTTATTCCATGTGAAATCATGTCTCTCAACGTTATTTAAAATTTTTCTAATATTTCTGCTTATGTATAAAACAGTTGTAACAACGTGTTCTGCAATTGCGTTAGGTGAATATCGTGGAACGTTTGTCATACTAATTCCTAATTCACGCATGTATTTAATATCGTAAATATCGAATCCAGCCATTCTGTTTGCGATAACTTTTACGCCTTGCTCTTTAGCGTAATCATAAACTTCTTTTGCAAATGGTCTATTTTGGAACATTACTGCCCCTTGTTTTCCTTCTAATAGGTGTTTTGTTTCTGCTTGAAGCTCCCCTTCGTGTAGATCAACTTCCACCTCTGGATGTTCTTTTAACCATGCGTCAACAAATGGTCTTTCGTCTTCTCTCAAGTTAAATAGTGCTAATTTCATAATAAATCTCCTTTTAATTTTTTTATATTTTAGCTGAATATTAGATTAAAATATTGTATTAAATATATAGATAATAATATCTAGTATTCAGCTAAAACATAACGTTTATAAAAGTAGTAACACTCTTTAGGTAACGCTTACAACTTTTATTTTAACAGAAAAATAAATTATGTCAACACACGCTAAAAAATAATACAGAAAATATATTTAAGAAAAATAATACGCTTACAACACTGTTTTAATAATATTTATTCAGAAATATTAGGTGAGGACATGTTTTATAAAGGAGATGAGTTTATAAATAGATGTTAACATAAATATCATACAAATAAATATTATTATATTTATTAAAAATACGATTATAAAAATATTTTAATTTGTAGTACAGTTGATAGGGTGTGCTAAACAAATTTCAGAAACTATTTAGAAAAATTTCTAAATAGTTCTTGACTTTGAAATATGGTAGAGTTATAATCTATTTAGAAAGATATCTAAATAGAATTGCAGTTCAAATTTTAAATGGGGTGATATAAATGGGATGAGTGAAACTTTAAAAGCGATATCTGATCCAGTAAGAAGAAATATACTAGAAATGTTGAAAGAGGATAAGAAAAGCGCTGGAGAATTAGCTTCGGAATTTAATCTATCTGGTGCTACTGTATCGTATCATCTAACACAATTAAAAAAAGCAGGTTTAATATTAGAATCTAGACATAAGAATTTCATATATTATGAATTAAATGCCAGTGTATTCGAAGAAGTTCTGGTTTGGATCTATGGTTTAGGAGGAAAAGACAATGAGAGTAGATAAAAAAAGTTTGTTTCTAAGTGTTGCTATTTGTTTATTGCCGATATTAATAGGAGTTTATTATTATGATGTATTACCTGAACAAATAGCTGTGCATTTCAATGTTAGCGGAGAGCCGGATAATTTTGTAAGTAGAACTCGTGCGATTATCGAACTTCCTATATTCTTTGCTATAGTTCAGGTCATAATTTCGCTAGTAGTTGATTTTGATAAAACTCCGAAAAAAGGTGCGCTAATAGCTAAGGGAATTATACCTTTGATAAGTGTTCTAGTTCAAGGTGGCATAGTAGCATATGCTTTAGATAATAATTTCAATGTACCACAATTAACAGTGTTTGTTATCGGAATAGTGCTTATTATACTTGGTAACTATCTGCCTAAAAAAGAGTTTTGGGGAAAATACAATTTTAATCTTTTTGGTTTAGAAAAAGGTGTTAATGAACAAAAAGTAGTTAGAGCTTACGCGTTGTATATGACTTTTTGTGGAGTTGTTATATTCATCAGTGGATTCTTTAGTTCAACAGTAGCGCTAGTTTTAATAGTTGTTATTGCGATTTTCTCTACAGTTTTACCTTTTTACTTGGTTAATAAATATAAAAGTAGTAATTAAATAAATGTTATAGCATACACGTATCCTTAGAAGAGAGTATTCTTTTAATAGGGATATGTTGTATGCTATAATTACATACACGAGAAGTTTTATGTAAAGAAAAGTTTAAGTTTGTCTAATAATAAATTAGGAGGACGTAGAGTGTTAGAACTTAGAAATATAGTTAAGAAGTATAATACTGGTGGTAGTGAGGTAGAGGTACTAAAATCTGTAAATATTCATTTTAGAGAAAATGAATTTGTCTCGATTTTAGGTGCTAGTGGGAGTGGAAAAACGACGCTATTAAACATTATAGGCGGTTTGGATAAATACACATCAGGTGATATGGCTCTTATGGGGCGCTCTACTAAAGAGTTTAAAGATAGAGATTGGGATAGTTATAGAAATGGGACTATAGGCTTTGTCTTTCAAAGTTATAATTTAATCTCTCACTTAAGTGTTATTGAAAATGTAAAATTAGCTTTATCTATCTCAGGTCAATCGAATGCAGAAAATGATGAGAAGGCGAAAAAAGTATTGGAAGATGTTGGATTAGCGGAGCATCTTTATAAAAAACCTAATCAGCTTTCTGGTGGTCAGATGCAAAGGGTGGCGATTGCTCGTGCATTAGTAACTGATCCAAAGATTATTCTTGCAGATGAGCCTACAGGAGCGCTAGACAGTAAGACTAGTGTTCAGATTATGGAACTTATTAAAGAAATTAGTAAGACGAAGTTAGTTATAATGGTAACGCACAATCCTGAACTTGCAAAAGAGTATAGTGATAGAATAGTACGAGTTATAGACGGTGAGATTCAAGAAGATACAAATCCATATGTAGCTGAAGAGGTTATTGATAATGGCTTTGCTTTGAAGAAAACAGCCATGGTATTTAGTAGTGCGATTAAATCTAGTTTTAAAAATCTTCTTACGAAAAAATTCCGTACGCTTATGACTGTTGTTGCAAGTAGTATAGGGATTATTAGTATAGGTTTAGTATTAGCTATTTCATCGGGAATGGATAAGTATATTCAAACGATGCAAAATGAGAATTTATCATCAATGCCAATTATGATAAGTGCAAATCAGGTAAACTTCGGTCTTAGTGTTGATGATGACAATTCAGAAAAAGACTCTAATGCCTCAGAATTGGTACCAAAATCGCGTCGAGATGTGCATAGAAATTTATACTCAGTTGATTCATTAGGGAATGGAGAAACATTTATAAATTATATTCAAAATAATGCTAAAGATTATTACTCTGCGATTGATTTTGCAGAAGGTTATAAATTACAAGCACTAACTAAAAATGCAAAAGGTGAAGTAGTAGCTGTAAAACAAGAACAAACATCATTTAATGATAGTATTTTTGGAGTATTACCAGAAGATAAGAACCTAATTATGAATCAATATGAAGTGGTGAAATCATCTAAAGATAATTTTGAATATCCTAGCAATAATGAAGCTGTGTTATTTACTGCAAAAAATAATGAAATTGACAAAGCCACGATAAAAGCATTAGGCTTTGATGAAAATGCGAAAGTTAAGTATGAAGATGTTATCGGAAAAGAGTTCAGTGTTGTAGAAAATAACAACTATTACAGAAAAATAGCAGATAGATTCGTGCCACGTGATGTGGATGCTAAGATGTATGATTCTGGAACTAAGGTTAAGGTAGTGGCTATTTTAAAAGCTAAAGATAGTTTTACTAGACCACAGATGACAATTGGTTACACAAGAGCTTTACAAAAAGCGATGATTGAGAAAGAAGCGAAGTCGGATATCGTAGTAGCTCAACAAAAAGATAAAACTAGAAATATTATAACTAATCAGAAGATGGATAGTGACACTGCGGAACAAATTCTTGCAACGTTAGGAGCAAAAACTGCTCCGAGTGCAATTAATATTTATCCAAAATCTTTCAATGATCGTGATAAAATAGCGGAAGTTATTAATGATTTTAACAAGAAAGTAGCGGATAAATATGGTCCGAATAGCTCAGATTATCACAAGTATAGTATCACATATGCAGATTTAGCTAAGCAAATGACGACGATTATGTCGCAGATGATTAATACAATTTCATTAATATTATCAGCTTTTGCGGGAATTTCGCTAATCGTATCATCTATTATGATCGGGATATTAACATATGTATCTGTAGTAGAAAGAACGAAGGAAATTGGTATTTTACGTGCGATTGGTGCTCGTAAAAAAGATATTACAAGAATCTTTATCGCAGAGGCAGGGTTAATTGGATTTATTTCTGGTGCTGTAGGTGTAGGGGTGACTATGCTTTTATCTGTTCCAATAAGTGGAAGTATTGCTAAGGCGCTAAAAGTCGAGGCATTTACTGCATCGGTAAATGCTCAATCATCAATTGGACTAATATTGCTTAGTTTAATACTGACACTTATTGCTAGTATTATTCCATCAAGAATAGCTGCGAAGAAAGATCCGGTAGAAGCGTTGAGAACTGAATAAATAATAATATGAGGAATAGCGGATTATATTATAATCAGAAGGTTACGAGAAAGTGTAACTTTCGGTAGTTTAAACGAATCTAATATTCCTCGTTTTTATATTTAATGTGAAGGTAACTGCGAGAGGAAGATATAGGTTATTTTTAGACGTGATTGACACTTATACTAATTTTGCAATATAATTTATAATATATATGTGTAAGAAGGAGGTTTTTATGGTAATAGGTTCTTTTATAAGTTTTACAGTATTTCTGTTGCTGTTTTTATTTGTTTTGTATTTCGATAGAAGAAATCTGTTTTTAGGAATATTTTTTATAGCGACAGGTCTAAGTTTTATTTTTTATATAATGACTCTTATTACTAATAATGCAACAGATAATAACTTTGTTTATAATTTAGGTGTAGTATTACTTGTCATTGCAATTGTAATATTCACTTTATTGCCAATTGCAGTAGTAATTATGTTTTTATACAATTCATTTATGCTTATTAGAAGAGAAGGTTTAAGAGTAGGTAACTTACTGAGTCTGGCTACGTTTTTCTTGCTTGTAGGTTATATAGTTTATTGGCCACGTGTTGCTACTTATACACGTGACAATATTGCGTTAAATACACTTTATGTTTATGTTAGTTTAGTAGTTTTATATTTTCTATGTATAGCGATGTCTTATTTAGTATCTAGCATCTTAAACTTCATCAATATTTTACCGAGGAAGATTGATTATGTAGTTGTTTTAGGTGCAGGATTGATTGGAGAGAGAGTAACACCGTTACTTGCTAGTAGAATTAGAAAAGGGATAAAAGTATACAAAGATAATCCTGGAAGTAAATTGATAATGTCAGGAGGTCAGGGCCCTGACGAAGTAGTATCTGAAGCATTCGCGATGAAAAATTATGCTCTCGAGCAAGGTGTTGATGAAAAAGATATAATTCTAGAAGATAAATCAACTTCTACAGAAGAAAACATTATTTTTTCGAAGAAATTTATTCCGGCTGATAAAAGTTTCGCAGTTGTAACGAATTATTACCACGTCTACCGAGCATTGGTTCAAGCAAGAACTCTAGGATTTAGATGTATTGGTTATGGGGCTCCGACAAGGTTCTATTTCAGTCTTAATGCATTTATTAGAGAATTTATAGGATATCTGTATTTCAAAAGGAAAATACACGCTATAGTACTAGGTATGTTGACATTCTTGTTTATAGCAGCTGTTCTATTTGTGGAAATATATTATTGGATTAATTATCGCTAAAGTTTAAGGGAATAGATTTAACAAAATCAGTTTTAATATTGTTTTTGTTAAGTCTTTTTTTATGTAATTGATGTTGATAACTTTGTAATTTACTACCCCTAACGATTTCTAAATATGATATAATAAGATGAAAAAAGTATTTGTGGAAGGATGTAGTGGTGTGAAAAATCATTCTTATTATATGGAGTTGGCGTTAGAAGAAGCGCGGAGAGCGTACGCTAAAGGAGAAGTTCCGATTGGAGCTGTGTTGGTTATTGATGATAAGGTTGTTGCGAAAGCACACAATACTCGCGAAGAAAATCAACAGGCATTGAATCATGCGGAAATGCTAGTTATTAAAGAAAGTTGTGAAAAACAAGGTTTTTGGAGACTTGATAATAGTTACTTATATACTACTGTAGAGCCGTGTGTTATGTGTAGCGGGGCAATTGTTCAGGCTAGAGTTGAAAATGTTATTTATGGAGCGAGTGATCCTAAATATGGTTGCTGTGGAAGTTGTATTGATTTAGTAGGTGAGAATAAATTTAATCATCAAGCTAAGGTTATCTCTGGGGTGCTTGAAGAAGAGTGCTCTACGCTAATGAAGAACTTTTTTAAAGAGTTAAGAGAGAAAAAAAAGAAATAATATTTTAATATATTTCTAAAGCTTAAAACGATAAAATTACAACCATAAAATAATAAAAAATATTAATATATAAATATAATGACGATAAAAACATTCTGTGGAGAATTGTCGTCATTTTTTGTTTTAAAAAAGTGGAATGAAATCGGTAATTAGCTAATAAAAATAAAGTTTAGAAGAAAACTGAAAAAGATGAAATTTTCTAATATTTTAGCTGTATTTTGCTACCAATATTTTAAAAAATTTGATACAATAAACTTAGAAAGTATAGAGGCGTTTTAATGAAAATAGAGAATGTAATAAAGAAGTTTAATCAAGAAAAAATATACCTTTGTCCAAAGTGTTTATCAGAATCTTGTATAGAGAATATTAGCTTGATTTGTAGTAATAATCATCGTTATGATTTTTCTAAAAAAGGATATATCCATTTAATAAATAATTATAAGCCTACAAAATATAGTGAAGAGCTGTTTAGAGCTCGTAGTGAAGTTTTTGGTAATGATTTTTATGCGAATGTTTTAAAAAATATCCAAAATTTAGTTGAAAAATATGCTAGAGATATTGTGCTGGATATCGGGTGTGGAGAAGGTTATTACATCAAGAAGTTAAAGACGGTATTTCCTGAGAAATATTTTTATGGTCTAGATAATAGCAAGGACGCGATAGAGTTAGCTGTAAAAGAGGATAAGTTAAATCCGTACATGGTAGCTAACTTAGCTAATCTTCCGTTCAAAGATGGTAGTGTTTCGTGTATCTTGAACATATTAACACCAGCAAATTATGAAGAATTTTTCAGAGTGCTTGGAGATGAAGGATATTTGATTAAGGTTATTCCGAATGCTAATTATCTAAGAGAAATTAGAGAATTGGTCGGTGGTAAGGAATATACGAATAGTGATACTGTGAGTTTAATTGAGGAGAATTGTACTATCGTGGAGAGGATAACGGTGAGTGATACATTTGAATTAACACAGACTCAAGCAGCGAGTTTTCTAAAGATGACACCTTTAACATTTTCTAAAGTTATCACAGATGCTGATATAGATAAACTAAAAGAAATTACGATAGATTTGGAGCTTTTAGTTTGTAAAAGGTAATATAAGTTTAATAAAGGGGAAAAATTATGAAGGAGGAGATATTATGAACGCAAGTAAATACGATCATGTAGTAGAGGTAAAAAAACATGCGAAGGTACCTTGGTATAAAAGATGTCTTGACTTTTCTTTAGAAGAGGATATGGACTTTATGCAAGGGATGTACGACAGACAGAAAAACTTTTATCTATGTGAGAAGGGTAGTAAGATTTACTTAGTAGACAGTGATAATCATGAAAATGAAATTACGTGGATGGATCTTACGAATTTTATAGAAGTAGAAGTAGATGATTCTGTTTATAGAAAATACAGGTATTTAAAGTAAATTGACAATTGAATAAGAGGCGTTAGAAGTAGTTTGGAAGTGTAGTACAGAAAAAAAGAGGAGAAACATTATGTACGTAGCATACGATAGTAAAGACGAAGTTTTTAATGCATTGGATAAGGATATAGAAAAAAATAAGGAGTATCACTGTCCGATATGTGGGGGAAAAGTAATTTTCAAAAAGGGAGTGAAGATTCAATCGCATTTTGCACATGCTAAAAATTGCTCTTGCGAGTTTGAAACTTATAAAAAGGAGAGTAGTGAGCATCTAGAAGCGAAGAAAGATCTTTACGAACATTTTAGAAAAAAATATCGTAATGTGGAAGTTGAACATATTTTTAAAACAGGGGAAAAAAATGATATTCAAATAGCGGATGTGTTTATTAAAGATAATAGCATTGCTTTTGAGTATCAAAGATCCGTTATTCCTTTTGACCTTATTAAAGCTAGAACGAGAGGGTATATGAGGGCTGGATTAAAGCTAATTTGGTTAATTGATACAAACAAATTTATAAAAGAATTAAAAAGTTATGATGGTATAAGTTATATTAGATATTCGCCATTTGTGGATAATTTTTTGAATTATTATCAAGGGAAAGTATTCTTCTACGGTTGGGATAATATAAATAAAAAATTTGAATTCTATCAAATCTGGGCTCATAATCTAAAAAAACGAAATGCTGTTTGTATAAAAACTTCATTAAGTATTGATGAGTTTGATGTACCGCTTGATTTAAAACTACTGGACAAAGATTTAACGTCGAAATTATATCCATCAGATGTTGAGAATTATGTCTATGAACAAATTAAGTTTGATAAGACTGTGAAAAATAAAGTTTTAAGCATGTTTTATAATCAACATATAGAGTTGAATAATATTCCTGAAGTAATTGGTGTTAACATGTTAGAGCAGGTACTTATTAGAACGCCGCTTGTCTATTGGCAAGGATTAATGTATAGATTTTATAAAGAAGGTAAAAGTTATTCTGAACTTATAAGAATAATGAGTAATATTATAGAATTTAAAGATAGTATTTATATAAATAATATTCAACAAGGGGAAATTTTCTTAAAAGTATTTAAAGCATATTATGCTTTGTTAGTAGAAAATGACAAGTAAGAGGATAAAACTATGGGGGAGTATAGTGGGAATTTTACAGAAGAACAAAAAAGAGTGCTACTTTCTTTAGTAGCAATTGAGAAGGTTACTACGCTTAAATTACATAGGGTATTTAATGATTTAAATGGTATAGAGAAGATTTTGGATTTATCTATACCAGAGTTAGCTGTATATTTTGGAAGTAATGCTGAGGAAATCTATACCAAACTTCATAATAATATGGAGTTTGATTTCGAGAGTTATTTTGAATTTTATAATGTCAAGTATATGTTTTGTGATGATGTTTACTATCCTAAGGAACTTTTTAGGGTTTATGATTATCCGTACGTTATCTTTTATAGAGGTAATAAAGATCTGCTGCTGTTTAGGAGAAAGATTTCTATAGTAGGCAGTAGAAATAATACTTCATATTCGAAAGAAGCTCTCGATAGTATAGTACCGTATTTAGTGATGAATAATTTTGTAATAGTAAGTGGTCTTGCTACAGGTGTTGATAGCCTTGCTCATGAGGGAGCTTTAAAAAGTAAAGGATACACTATTGGTGTAATAGCTCATGGGCACAACATTATTTATCCGGAAAAAAGTTATAAGCTCTATAAGGAGCTAGAACGAAACCATCTTATCATATCTGAGTATTTTCCGGCTTCGCCTATAAGAAAATATAAATTTCTAGAACGAAATAGGATTGTCGCTGGTCTTTCTAGTGCTCTTTTAGTAACTGAGGCAGCAAAAAGGAGTGGTACACAGAGAACGGTGGATTTCGCCTTAGATGTAGGTTCTGATGTATTCTGCCTACCGGGAAAATTTGGCGATAAGATGAGTTATGCAATGAACGAGTACATTAAAGAGGGGGCGATACTTGTAAATAAATTAGAGGATTTTGGTGACGAATTAGGATTTTAGTATAGATATTTGAAAGGATGATTACTATGACAGATATCTTGTTTATTAATCCACTAGGTTGGGATAGATGTATTTGGGCGAGAGTCTTAGAAAATATGCCAGACCAAACCTTTGATTTTATTGAATTTACCGAAGAGAGTTTTAAATCTATATCAAAAAAAGAAATTGAGCAGGTACTTTTAAATAAAATGACGCAAGTAAAAAGAGGAGGTTATATTGTAACTGCTTCTTATGGTACGGTCGTTTTACTTAACGGTTTAGAGATTTTTAGTGAATACCTTGATGGTGTTAATTTAATTATCATTGAGGGCTTAGAACCTATACCTCCTGAATCGGTGTTAAAAACATATTTTGAACCAGAGATAAAGTTCACTAGTAAAGAAGAATATCTATCAAAGACACTTAGTGTAGAAGAGATGAGGGATGAGTTTTTAGTGGAGTTAATTCTTAAAAAACTCATAAAAGAAGGTAGTGAATATATGGTAAGGCCGAGCTCGCAAACAGAGTATGATTATTTATCTTTGTATGCGGGGGTAGATAATTTAGAACTATTAAAAAGAAGTAGGACTGTGTTTAATAAAGTTTCAGTTTTTTCTTACTTCAAGTTAATAGGAATGAGTTATACGCAAATAGAGGAGTCAGATCATCTTCTTATGGTAACTAAACCACAGATGATCTTGGATATATTATTAGGGAAATAGAGAATTATGATAAATTTTATAATGGAAAATTCGATTATGTGTAAGAGGAACACATTATCATTACGATATAAAATTATTGTTTAAGGCAAGTAGCTGATTGATATGATATTGGCTACTTGTTGTTATGTAAGAAAGTATTTTTAATTTAGTTTGGAGGAAGTGAAGTATTGAGGAAAGTATTAGTGTATTTATTGGGGATATTAAGTGTTTGTGGAATATTCATTGGTATTTATTTTTTGACATTATCTGATAAAGAAGGGGATTTTCTAAAGAAAAACTCAGGTGTAAAGACGGCGCGAGTTGTTGCTAATGGAGATATTCTAGTTCACGCTGCATTGTTCTATACTGCTAAAAAAGACGATGGAGGTTATGACTTTAATCCATATTTTGAGTATGTTAAACCTTGGATAGAAGGCGCTGATTTAGCGATTGGGGATTATGAAGGTACCATTAATGATCGTCATCCAATTGGAGGGTATCCTATGTTTAATGCACCGGTTGAGATTGCGGATGCGATAAAAGATACAGGATATGATGTTGTTGATTTGGCACATAACCATATATTGGATACGGGTTTATATGGACTGCAATATACGAATAAGGCTTTTAAAGATAGAGGAATAGATACTATAGGAGTCCATACTGAGAAGAAACGTTCAGAAGATAAGATTCTTATAAAAGAGGTTAATGGTATTAAAATAGCAATACTAGCCTACACTTATGGATTTAATGGTATGGATGTAAATCTAACACCTGAGCAATATGATGATTATCTATCAGATCTTGATGAAGAGAAGATAAAAGAAGAGATACAAAGAGCGGAAAGAGAAGCGGATGTTACTGTAGTAATGCCACAAATGGGGGTAGAGTATAAGCTAGAACCTACAGAGCAACAAAAGGCTCTTTATCATAAGATGATTGACTGGGGAGCTGATGTAATTTTTGGAGGACATCCTCATGTTATTGAGCCTGCGGAAACTATAGAAAAAGATGGTGATAAAAAGTTCATAATTTATTCTATGGGTAACTTTATTTCTGATCAACGATTAGAGAGATTAGGGAATAAATGGACGGAGAGAGGTTTATTGATGAATGTCACGTTTGAGAAGGATAAAGATAAAACTATAGTGAAAACTGTAAAAGCTCATCCAACTTTGGTTTATTCGAAGCCTAATAATAGAGTTATGAATGGACAGGAACTATATGATTATAAAATTATGGTGTTAGAAGATTTTATCGAAGGTGGAAAACATCGAGATAAACTAGATGATAGGATGAAAGATAAAGTAGATACCTCGTATAAAGAAATAATGGAACTTGTTGATTTAAAATGGTAATTAATGGTTGTTTGAATGTATGATAAATGTATGAGGTTTTTATGAGCTCTTTTATTTGATAATACTTCTCAAGTATAGTAAAATAATCAAGTTAATTACGTATAGAAGGAGAAGATAAGTGAGAAACTTTTTTAATGCACTATTAGGTAAGAAAAGTCCAGAGTTTTTTGAAGTGATAAAAGGAAGAAAATCAGTTAAGTATTTTGATGCTGATGTTAAAATTAAACGTGAAGAAATTATAGAGATGTTAGATGAAGCGAATATTGCTCCTTCATCTTGTAACTTACAACCTTGGAGATATATCGTTGTAGATACTCCGGAAGGAAAAGAGAAGTTAGGGAGTGCTAACTATAATAAAATTCAAAATGATACTTCTGCAGCGATGATTATCGTATTAGGAGACTTGAACTACTATAATAAGTTTGATGAGATATATGGCGAAGCTGTAGAAAAAGGTTATATGACTCAAGAAGTTAAAGATGGCTTTGAGCAAGGTATGGTTCCTCAATTAGAAAAAATCCCAGTTGATAAAAATAGAGAAGGTGTTTACTTTGACTGCGGATTATGGACGATGCAATTTACTAATATAGCTTATGCTAAAGGGTATGACACTAATATTATTGGTGGATTTATGAGAGATAAAGTAGCAGAATTATTTGAGTTAGAGGAAAACTTAGTGCCAGTGATGTTAATCGCACTAGGTAAAAAAGAAAAAGATGGGAGACTATCTGTAAGAATTAAAGCTGAAAAATTAGTAAGATTTGAATAATATAATGGTACTTTTTCTATAAATATCAAAAATATAAAAAAAGAGCAACTAGGTGGAATTGGAAGTTTCAGTTTCAAAGTTGCTCTTTATTCGTCCAAATAATTTTGAATTTTATTAAATACATTATAAAATAGTAAATATATGTTTAAATAGAAAAAAGGAGAAATAAAGTGGAAAAAATAGAGGCGGTAATATTTGATTTTGACGGAACGATAGTAGATACAGAAAAAGTTTACTATGAAAACATGCGCGACTTAACGGAAGAAGTATTAGGTCAAAAATTAGATAAGATGGACTATATAAAAAATGTTTCAGGAACGAATGAAGAAACAAGTAAGAAATACTATAATGAGAGATATGGGATGTCTAGTGACGATTACGATAAGTTTGAAGCGGAAATTACTAAGCGTATTCTAGATAATTATCATAATGCGCCGGTATTACCAGGTATTGCGGAACTTATGGAATATTTACATGTTCGTGGGATAAAAATGGCCGTAGCTTCAAATGGTAAAAGAGAACATATTGAAACTGGACTTCAAAGAAAAGGTTTTGAAAAATATATATCAGTTATAGCTACAAAAGAAGATAAGGTCACACCTAAACCTGCTCCAGATATTTATCTGTTGGCAGCTGAAAAGTTAGGTGTTAATATAAATAATGTTATAGCTATAGAAGATTCGCGACCAGGTGCGTTAGCTGCTGCTGCATCGGGAGCGACGCTAATTTTACAAACAAATGATATTACAAAACATATGGATTTCACAGGAGTGGATTATAAATATAAAGATGTAGATTTAGTAGAAACAGTTAAAGAAATTGTTGAGAACAAATAGTGTACAAAAATTATTCAGAAGAGTATAATAAACTTATTAAGAGAAATCTTAAAATCAAATATACAAAGGGAGACAGTTATGTATACGTCTAATTTAAAAATTAAAGAAGGTTTTACTTCATATGCAACAACACCACTTGGTGGAGAATATAAAATGTTTATAGAAGAAAGTAAAGATGGTCCAATGGATCTATTTGCTACAGCATACAATGGATGTGTAAGTATGTGTGCAAAAGGATATTTCTTCAGAGCATACGAATTAGTAGATTTATTAATTGAAACTGAGTTGGTTGTGGACTATGATAATAAAAAAATTGTAGCTAATGTTCATGTAGATAGAACAGAAGAGCAACTAGCTTCTGGAGATAGACAAGGTGTGCTAGACAATATTAAACTACGTTGTAAAGTATCTCATTTATTATCATCTGATCTAGAAATTCAATACAATATTTTACCGTTAAAGTAAAATAACTATTTAAAAGAACTTAGAGTGAAAAAACTCTAAGTTCTTTTATTTTTTTAGGAGGAAAATAAATTTTTTCTTCTATATAATATAGTCTATATTCGTTAAAGGAAAAAGTATAAAAAAATGGAAAACATATTCATAAAATTTTTTAAATTTTTTTTAACAAAACACTTGCAATATATGCTTTTACCATGTATAATAATTAATGTTGGTCTTGAAAAAGACTTGCGTTGAAGCGAAAGGTTACTGACACGCCCGGCCGCTTTGCCATGGCATGGCGTGCTGGAGAACTTTCGTGGAGAAGTCGCTACTAGATAGCGGCGAATAAATGTATAGGAGGAGAAATGATGGCAAAACAAAAAATTCGTATTCGTCTTAAAGGATATGATCACAGATTAGTAGATCAAAGTGCAGAGAAAATTGTTGAAACTGCAAAACGTTCTGGAGCAAAAGTTTCTGGACCAATTCCATTACCAACGGAAAAAGCAGTATACACAATCTTACGTTCAGTTCACATTTACAAAGACAGCCGTGAACAATTCGAACAACGTACACACAAACGCCTAATCGATATTATTGAACCAACACAAAAAACAGTTGACGCTTTAATCAGCTTAAACTTACCATCAGGTGTTGACATCGAATTAAAATTATAATTATAGGAGGTGACTTTCGATGACCAAAGGTATCTTAGGAAGAAAAGTAGGTATGACTCAAATCTTCGCTGAAAATGGAGAATTAATCCCAGTAACAGTAGTTGAAGCGAAAGGTAACGTCGTATTACAAAAGAAAACAGAAGAAGTTGAAGGATACAACGCAATCCAATTAGGATTCGACGATAAACGTCCTTACGATAAAGAACGTAAAGACCGTTTAGTAAAAGTTGCGAACAAACCTGAACAAGGTCACGCAGATAAAGCTAACACTGCTCCAAAACGTTTCGTACGCGAAATCAGAGATGCAGAAGTTGCTAATTATGAAGTAGGTCAAGAAGTCCAAGTTGATATTTTTGCAGCAGGGGACTTAGTTGACGTAACAGGAGTAAGTAAAGGTAAAGGATTCCAAGGGGCAATCAAGCGTCATGGACAAAGCCGCGGACCAATGGCTCACGGTTCTCGTTACCACCGTCGTCCTGGGTCAATGGGACCTGTAGCACCTAACCGTGTATTCAAAGGTAAAGCATTACCAGGTCAAATGGGTGGAGTTACAGTTACTACTCAAAACTTAGAAATCGTAAGCGTAGATGTAGAAAATGGATTAATCCTAGTTAAAGGATGTATTCCAGGATCTAAGAAAAGCTTCGTAAAAATCCAATCAGCAGTTAAATCTGGTAAATAATCGGAAAATATACGGAAGGAGGAAATTAGATAATGCCACAATTAGATTTATTTAAACAAGACGGTACTAAAGTTGGTGCAGTTGAAGCTAATGAAGCAGTATTCGGAATTGAACCAAATCAACACGTTTTATTCCAAGCTGTAACTTTACAAAGAGCATCACTTCGTCAAGGTACACACAAAACAAAAGGACGTTCTGAAGTTTCAGGTGGTGGTCGCAAACCATGGCGTCAAAAAGGAACAGGTCGTGCTCGTCAAGGATCTATCCGTTCACCACAATGGCGTGGAGGTGGAATTGTATTCGGACCTACACCACGTAGCTATAGCTTCAAAATGCCTCGTAAAATGCGTCGTTTAGCATTACGTTCTGCTTTATCTTCTAAAGTAGCAGCTAACGAAGTATTTGCATTAGAAAGCTTATCATTTGATACAATTAAAACTAAAAACTTTAAAGAAATGTTATCAAACCTTAGCCTAGAGAAAAAAGTATTATTCGTAGTTACTGAACTAGAAGAAAATACTGTTTTATCAGGAAGAAATATTCCAGGAGTTGAATTCGTAGAAACAACTGGACTTAACGTATTAGACATCTTAGGAAGCAACAAAGTTGTATTCACTAAAGATGCAGTAGAAAAAGTTGGGGAGGTATTAGCATAATGGAAGCACGCGATATTATCAAACGCCCAGTACTAACTGAAAAAAGTTATTTATTAATGCAAGAAAATAAATACACTTTCCTAGTAGACACACGCGCTCACAAAACTCAAATTAAACAAGCTATCGAAGAAATCTTCGGAGTTAAAGTTGAGAAAGTAAACGTAATGAACTACAAACCAAAATTCCGTCGTGTTGGAAGATACGGTGGTTACACTAACAAACGTAGAAAAGCAATCGTTAAGTTAGCAGAAGGACAAACAATCGAAGGATTATTCGCTTAAGAATAACAAATACCATTAAGGAGGAAAAATGACAAATGGCAATTAAAGTATATAAAGCTATAACTAATGGTCGTCGTAACATGACATCATTAGATTTCGCGGAAATTACAACTAACAAACCAGAAAAGTCATTATTAGCGCCGCTACCGAAAAAAGCGGGAAGAAATAACCAAGGTAAAATCACTGTTCGTCACCACGGTGGAGGACACAAGAAACAATACCGTATTATTGACTTCAAGAGAAATAAAGACAACGTACCAGCAAAAGTTGCTACTATCGAGTACGATCCAAACCGTTCAGCGAACATCGCTCTATTACACTATGTAGATGGAGAAAAAAGATACATCATCGCTCCTAAAGAACTTAAAGTAGGACAAATCGTAGTATCTGGTGAAACTGCTGATATTAAAGTTGGTAATGCATTACCACTAGCAAACATCCCTGTAGGGACATTAATTCACAACATCGAACTTAAACCTGGTAAAGGTGGACAATTAGTACGTTCTGCTGGAGCAAGTGCTCAAGTACTTGGTAAAGAAGGTAAATACGTATTAGTACGTCTTAAATCAGGAGAAGTAAGAATGATCTTAGCAACTTGCCGTGCTACAATCGGTGAAGTTGGTAACGAACAACACGGACTAGTAAATATCGGTAAAGCCGGTAGAACTCGTTGGTTAGGTAAAAGACCAACTGTACGTGGATCTGTTATGAACCCGAACGATCACCCACACGGTGGTGGTGAAGGACGTACTTCAATCGGACGTAAATCACCAATGTCACCATGGGGTAAACCTACTCTTGGTAAGAAAACTCGTTCTAAAAAAGCTCGTTCAAACAAATTTATCGTACGTGCTAGAACTAAATAATAAATTTAAACAAAGGTTAGTTGGTGAGGAGCAAGTGCTCTTTACCAAAGCCTTAAGTATGCAAAGTATCGGAAAGGAGATAACACAATGGCTCGTAGTTTAAAAAAAGGACCATTCGCTGATCACCACTTATTAGCAAAAGTTGAAAAAATGAACGAACAAGAAAAGAAACAAGTAATTAAAACTTGGTCTCGTCGTTCAACAATCTTCCCAACATTCATAGGACTTACTTTTGCAGTATATGACGGAAGAAAACATGTACCTGTATATGTGACTGAAGATATGGTAGGACACAAATTAGGTGAGTTTGCACCAACAAGAACTTACAAAGGTCACGTTGCAGACGACAGAAAAACAAGAAGATAATTTAGAAATTAGTAAAATCAAGGAGGCACATTCATGGAGTCAAAAGCAATCGCTAAGACAGTCCGCATCGCTCCTCGTAAAGTAAGACTAGTATTAGACTTAGTACGTGGAAAAAAAGTGGGCGAAGCATTAGGAATTTTAGAATTCACAACTAAATCAGCTTCTTTACCAGTAGCTAAAGTTATTAAATCAGCTGCTGCTAACGCTGAACACAACTATGGAATGAATGTAGAAGACTTAGTAGTATCACAAGCATTTGCAAATGAAGGACCAACTCTTAAAAGATTCCGTCCAAGAGCAAAAGGTGCTGCAAGTTCAATCAACAAAAGAACAAGTCACATCACTATCGTTTTAAGTGATAACAAATAATAAAAATTAAGAAATTATAAAAGCTAAACTAGTTAAAGGAGGCTACAAACTGTGGGTCAAAAAGTAAATCCAATAGGCTTACGTGTTGGAGTTATTCGTGATTGGGATTCAAAATGGTATGCGGAGAAAGATTTCGCTGCTAACTTACACGAAGATTTCAAAATCCGTGAGTTCATCAGTAAACAATTAAAAGACGCTTCAGTTTCTAAAGTAGAAATTGAAAGATTTGATAAGAAAGTAAACATTTCAGTACACACTGGTAAACCAGGTATGGTTATCGGTAAAGGTGGTTCTGAAATCGATAAATTAAGATTAGAATTAAACAAATTAACTGGAAAAAGAGTACACATTAATGTAGTTGAAATCAAAAAAGTTGATATCGACGCTAAATTAGTAGCTGAAAACATTGCTCGTCAATTAGAAGCTCGTGTATCATTCCGTCGTGCTCAAAAACAAGCTATCCAAAGAGCTATGAGAGCAGGAGCTAAAGGAATTAAAACTCAAGTATCAGGACGTCTTGGTGGAGCAGATATCGCTCGTGCAGAACACTACTCAGAAGGTTCAGTGCCACTACACACATTAAGAGCAGACATCGACTACGCTCACGAAGAAGCAGATACTACATATGGTAAACTTGGAGTTAAAGTTTGGATTAACCGTGGTGAAGTATTACCAACTAGAAAATCTGAAAAAGGAGGTAACTAATTTATGTTAATGCCTAAACGTGTTAAATATCGTCGTCAACACAGACAATCAACAAAAGGTAAATCTAAAGGCGGAAACGTAGTAGATTTCGGTGAATTTGGATTACAAGCTACTACTGCAGCAAGAGTTACTTCTCGTCAAATAGAAGCTGCTCGTATAGCGATGACTCGTTATATGAAACGTGGTGGTAAAGTTTGGATTAAAATCTTCCCTCACATGCCTTACACTAAAAAACCATTAGAAGTACGTATGGGATCTGGTAAAGGTGCAGTAGAAGGATGGGTTGCAATCGTTAAACCAGGTAGAGTGATGTTCGAAGTTGCTGGAGTAAGTGAAGAAGTTGCACGTGAAGCTCTAAGACTTGCATCTCACAAGTTACCTGTTAAATGTAAATTTGTAAAACGTGAAGAAACAGGTGGTGAAGCATAATGAAAACAAATGAATTCAAATCAATGATTAGAGAATTAACTTCACAAGAGTTAGAAACAAAAATCAAAGAATTAAAAGAAGAGCTTTTCAACTTACGCTTCCAATTGGCAACTGGTCAATTAGAAAATACAGCTCGTATTAGTCAAGTTAGAAAATCAATCGCTCGTATGAAAACTGTTATTCGCGAAAGAGAATTAGCGAATAAATAATATAGGAGGCAAACATGACTGAGAGAAATGATAGAAAAGTTTACGTTGGAAAAGTAGTTTCTGATAAAATGGACAAAACAATCACAGTTTTAGTAGAAACTTACAAAAAACACCCTCTATACGGTAAACGTGTTAAATATTCTAAAAAATTCAAAGCACATGATGAAAACAATGTTGCTAAATTAAATGATATCGTTAAAATAATGGAAACTCGTCCATTATCTGCAACTAAAAACTTCCGTTTAGTAGAAGTAGTAGAAGAAGCAGTTATAATCTAATAAAACTAGGATAAACCCTAAGAAGGAGGCAAAAAGCGCATGATTCAACAAGAAACACGCTTAAAAGTGGCTGATAACTCAGGAGCAAAAGAAGTTTTAACAATTAAAGTTCTAGGTGGTTCAGGACGTAAAGTTGCTAACATTGGTGACGTAATTGTATGTTCTGTTAAAAAAGCAACACCAGGTGGAGTTGTTAAAAAAGGTGAAGTAGTTAAAGCCGTAATCGTTCGTACAAAAACAGGAGCTCGTCGTAACGACGGTTCATATATTAAATTTGATGAAAATGCTTGTGTAATTATCCGTGATGATAAGAGCCCACGTGGTACACGTATTTTCGGACCAGTTGCTCGTGAATTAAGAGACGGTAACTACATGAAAATCGTATCACTAGCTCCAGAAGTATTATAATATAAAAAGTACAGTAAAGAAGGAGGTTAACAAGAAATGTTCATTAAAAAAGGTGATAAAGTTGTAGTAATTACTGGTAAAGACAAAGGTAAAGTTGGTACAGTAATCGAAGCTCAACCTAAAAAAGATCGTGTTGTTGTAGAAGGTGTTAACATCATTAAAAAACACGTTAAGAATTCTCAAGATGCACCTCAAGGTGGAATCGTTGAAAAAGAAGCAGCAATTCACGTATCAAACGTAATGTTACAAGATCCTGAAACTGGAAAAGCGACAAGAGTACGTTTCGAAACAAAAGATGGTAAGAAAGTACGTATCGCAGTAAAATCAGGAAAAGAAATATAATAATAGTTGAAGAAAGGAGGCACTATTTTAGATGGCTCGTTTAGAAGATAAATTTAAATCTGAGATAACAAAAGAATTAATGACAAAATTTGAGTACAGCAGTGTAATGCAAGTACCAAAAATTGAAAAAATCGTAATTAACATGGGTGTAGGTGATGCTGTGCAAAACTCTAAAGCCCTAGACAACGCAGTAGCAGAATTAGCTTTAATTTCTGGTCAAAAACCATTAGTAACAAGAGCTAAAAAATCAATCGCTACTTACAGACTTCGTGAAGGTATGCCTATCGGGGCTAAAGTTACTTTACGTGGAGAAAGAATGTATGAATTCTTCGATAAATTAGTAACTGTAGCACTTCCACGTGTACGTGACTTCCACGGTGTTTCTAAAAAAGCATTCGATGGTCGTGGTAACTACACATTAGGTGTTAAAGAACAATTAATTTTCCCTGAAATTGATTACGATAAAGTAAGTAAAGTACGTGGTATGGACATCGTTATAGTAACTACAGCTAACACTGATGAAGAAGCTCGTGAGTTATTAACACAATGTGGAATGCCATTCGCAAAATAAGAAAGGTGAGGTAAAAGACACATGGCTAAAAAAGCAATGGTAGAGCGTGAATTAAAACGCCAAAAATTAGTTGACAAGTATGCAGCTAAAAGAGCGGAATTAAAAGCTAAAGGTGATTACATCGGACTTAGCAAACTTCCAAAAAACTCAGCTCCAGCTCGTCTACACAATCGTTGTAGCATTACTGGACGTCCTCACGGATACATTGGAAAATTTGGAATCAGCCGTATTAAATTCCGTGAATTAGCTTACAAAGGACAAATTCCTGGAGTTAAAAAAGCAAGTTGGTAATATATTAGTAGAAGAAAGGAGGATTTATCCTAATGACAATGACAGATCCTATCGCAGATATGCTAACACGTATTCGTAATGCTAACATGGTTAAACACGAAACATTAGAATTACCTGCGTCAAATATTAAAAAGCAAATTGCAGAAATCTTAAAACAAGAAGGTTTCATTAAAGATGTAGAATACATCGAAGACAACAAACAAGGAAAACTTAAACTTACTCTTAAATACTCAAAAGGTGAAAGAGTAATTAAAGGAATTAAAAGAATTTCAAAACCTGGTTTACGTGTATACGCTAAAGCAGATGAACTGCCAAGAGTATTAAACGGACTAGGAATAGCAATCGTATCAACTTCAACTGGAGTTGTAACTGATAAAGTTGCTCGTAAAAATAACACAGGTGGAGAAGTATTAGCTTACATCTGGTAATATTATAAGGAGGTGCCAATTAAATGTCACGTATAGGTAATAAAGTTATTACAATACCTGCAGGGGTTGAAGTTAACATCGTTGATAACTTCGCAACAGTTAAAGGACCTAAAGGTGAATTAAAACAACAATTTGATAAAGACATGACTTTCAACATTGAAGGAAGTGAAATCACAGTAGTACGTCCATCTGACTCTAAACGTCACCGTACAGTACACGGAACAACTCGTGCTATCTTAGCAAACATGGTTGAAGGTGTATCAACTGGATTCAAAAAAGAACTTGAATTAATCGGGGTTGGATATCGTGCTCAAATGCAAGGTAAAAAATTAGTACTAAGTGTTGGATACTCTCACCCAGTTGAATTCGAAGAAATCGAAGGAATTACATTAGGTGTTGAAGGAAACACTAAAGTTAGTATCGAAGGTATTAACAAAGAAGTAGTAGGACAATACGCAGCTAAAGTTCGTGCAGTACGTCCTCCAGAACCTTATAAAGGTAAAGGTATTCGCTACGTTGGTGAATATGTTCGCCGTAAAGAAGGAAAAACTGGTAAATAATAGATAACAGAAAGGAGTGTTTCAAATATGATTACGAAACTTGATAAAAATAAAGTTCGTAAAAAAAGACACGCAAGAGTACGTGTTAAAGTTCAAGGAACTACAGAAGTTCCACGTTTAAACGTATACCGTTCAAACACAAACATTTACGCACAAATTATTGATGACACTAAAGGTGTTACATTAGCATCAGCTTCTTCATTAAAACTTGAGAACGTTTCTAAATCAAGTGTAGAAGCAGCTAAAGAAGTTGGAAAATTAATCGCAGAAGTAGCTAAAACTAAAGGAATTGAAAAAGTTGTTTTCGACCGTGGAGGATACCTATATCACGGACGTGTTAAAGCATTAGCTGAAGCAGCACGTGAAAACGGACTTGTATTCTAATAAGGAGGGAAATAAGTAGATGCGTCAAGAAGAAATCAAAAAAGAATTTGAAGAACGCGTAGTTGCCATTCGCCGTGTAGCTAAAGTTGTTAAAGGTGGACGTCGTTTCCGTTTCTCTGCTTTAGTAGTAGTTGGTGACAAAAATGGTCGCGTAGGATTTGGTACAGGTAAAGCTCAAGAAGTACCAGATGCAATCAGAAAAGCAGTTGAAGCTGCTAAACATAACTTAATTACTGTACCAGTAGTTAATGGAACAATACCTCACGAAATCATCGGACAATTTGGAGCAGGTTCAGTATTAATTAAACCAGCTGCACCTGGTACAGGGGTTATCGCTGGTGGACCAGTTCGTGCCGTATTAGAATTATCAGGTATTTCAAATATCTTATCAAAATCTCTAGGTTCAAACACACCAGTTAACATGGTTCGTGCTACAATCGAAGGATTAACAAGATTACAAACAGTAGAACACGTAGCAGCTTTACGTGGTAAATCTGTGGAAGAATTATTAGGATAAGAGGAGGGAAAAGAACATGACATTAAAAGTAACCCTAACTCGTAGTACTATTGGTCGTCCAAAGAATCAAAGAAAAGTTGTAGAAGCTCTTGGTCTTAAAAAAATGCACCAAACAGTAGAACACAAAGATAACGCTGCGATTCGTGGAATGATCAACAAAGTTTCACACTTAGTAACAGTAGAAGAAAAATAAGAATTATTAATACAAGGAGGTGCTAGTCTAAATGAAATTACATGAATTACAACCAGTTGAAGGTTCTCGTAAAGAGCGTAACAGAGTAGGTCGTGGGATTGGATCAGGAAATGGTAAAACTTCAGGACGTGGTCAAAAAGGACAAAAAGCACGTAGTGGTGGTGGAGTTCGCCCAGGATTTGAAGGTGGACAAAACCCATTATTCAGACGTATTCCAAAACGTGGATTTAACAATGTAAACAGAAAAGAATTTGCAGTTGTAAATCTTAACGACTTAAATAAATTTGAAGATGGTACTGTAGTATCACCTGCTCTATTATTAGAAACTAAAGTTATTAAAAAAGAACTTTCAGGTGTTAAAGTATTAGCTAACGGTAAATTAGAGAAAAAATTAACTGTACAAGCTCACAAATTCTCATCTTCAGCAAAAGAAGCTATCGAAGCAGCTGGAGGAGTTTGCGAGGTGCTATAATATATGTTTAGTGCATCACTAAATCTATTTAAAGTTAAAGAAACTCGTAACAAAATTTTATTTACCTTATTTGGTATATTCCTATTCCGTATCGGTTCTTACTTACCGATACCTGGAGTAGATGCAGATGTTCTTAAAAGTCAAGATGCATCTGGACTATTCGGAATATTTAATACATTTGCAGGAGGGGCTTTACAACAGTTTTCTGTATTTGCTATGGGTATCATGCCATACATTACAGCATCTATCGTAATTCAACTTATGCAAATGGATGTTATTCCTACATTAACTGAGTGGTCAAAACAAGGTGAAGTAGGACATAAGAAAACACAAAAATTAACAAGAGTCTTAGCAATTGTCTTAGCATTTATCCAATCGCTTATTATGTCTTATGGATTTAATAACGCGTATCAAGGATTAATTAAAGATACATCTGTTATAGGATTCATTACAGTAGCTTTAGTATTAACTGCTGGTACAGCGTTATTATTATGGCTAGGGGATCAGATATCACAATATGGTGTAGGTAATGGTGTTTCTATCATTATCTTAGCGGGTATTATAGCTCGTTTACCAATGGAATTCATTCAAGTATATGAATCTCAAATTAAAGATGCTGAGAACCTTACATTAGCAATTTTAAAAATTGTTATTGTAGCAATCATTGTTATAGGAATTGTTGCTGCTGTTGTTTATATGCAAGAAGCAATTCGTAAAATTCCTATTCAATACTCTCAAGCGAGAGCAGGTCGTAGAATGTTAGGAGCAAGATCAACTTACTTGCCTCTTAAAGTGAACAGTGCCGGGGTTATCCCAGTAATCTTCGCTATCGCATTCTTACAATTACCTAGAACTATTGCGATATTCGCACCTAATAACGAAAAGTTACAAAAAATTGTATCATATTTCGATTTCAGTCATGTTCTAGGATTAACATTATACGTAGTATTAATTATTGCGTTCTGTTACTTCTATGTAATGGTGCAAGTTAACCCAGAAAAAATGGCTGATAATTTAAGAAAACAAGGAAGTTTTGTTCCAGGGGTTAGACCAGGTAAAAAAACTGAACAATACATTACAGGTATTTTATACAGACTAACGTTTGTAGGTTCAATATTCCTAGCAGCTGTTTCGGTTCTTCCAACAATATTCACAAGCATTGCTAAATTACCAGCATCTGTTCAAATTGGTGGTACAAGTTTAATAATTGTTGTCAGTGTAGCGCTAGAGACAGTTAAACAACTTAATACTCAATTAACAGAGAAGAACTATAGAAGTTTCATTACAGGACGAAAAGGTGGTAAATAATCATGATGAATATTATTTTAATGGGATTACCAGGAGCGGGTAAAGGTACTCAAGCAGAGCAAATTAAAGCGAATTATCCAATTCCGCATATTTCTACTGGAGATATGTTTAGAGCTGCTATTAAAAATGAGACTCCGCTTGGAAAAGAAGCAAAAAGTTATATTGATAAAGGACAACTTGTTCCTGACAGTGTAACTATAGGATTAGTTGAAGAAAGATTGAATCAAGAAGATGCAAAAGAAGGCTTTTTACTTGACGGTTTTCCAAGAACAGTAGAACAAGCTGAAGCCCTTGATCAAATTTTAGCAAAAACTAATAGAAAAATCGATAAAGTACTAAATATCGATGTAGATCCAGCTATTCTGTTACCTCGTTTAACAGGTAGAAGAATCTGTAAACAATGTGGAAACACTTATCACTTACTTTTCAACCCTACAAAAGTTGAAGGTGTTTGTGATAATGATGGTGGTGAACTATACCAAAGAAGTGATGACAACGAAGAAACAGTTGCTAATCGCTTAGAAGTTAACATCAAACAAACAAAACCTCTTTTAGACTTCTACAGTCAAAAAGAAGGCGTAGTTGAAAATGTTAATGGTGACCAAGACATCAAAGTAGTTTTCCAAGACGTACAAAATATATTAGACAAACTGAAATAGTCAGGGAGGAAAAGTATGGCAAAAGATGTCATTGAAGTAGAAGGTTTAGTAGTAGAAAACTTGCCGAATGCAATGTTTAAAGTAGAATTAGAAAATGGTCATATTATTTTAGCTCATGTTTCTGGAAAAATCAGAATGAATTATATAAGAATTTTACCAGGTGATAAAGTTACAGTAGAAATGAGTCCGTATGACCTGACAAAAGGTAGAATAACTTATAGATTCAAGTAAGTTATAAACTCAAGGAGGAAATAACGATGAAAGTAAGACCATCAGTAAAAAAAATCTGTGACAAATGTAAAGTAATTCGTCGTGGTGGTAAAGTATTAGTGATTTGCGAAAACGCAAAACATAAACAAAAACAAGGATAATTAATTAGGAGGTGCAAACTTAATGGCACGTATAGCAGGAGTAGATATTCCACGTGAAAAACGCGTTGTTATATCTCTAACTTATGTATATGGTATAGGTTTAAAAACTTCTCAAAAAATCTTAAAAGAAGCTGGAGTTTCTGAAGATGTGAGAGTTAAAGACTTATCAGAAGATCAATTAGATAAAATTCGTGAAATCGTAGATAACTACAAAACAGAAGGTGACTTACGTCGTGAAGTTTCATTAAACATCAAACGTCTAATGGAAATCGGATGTTACAGAGGAATTCGTCACCGTCGTGGACTTCCAGTAAGAGGGCAAAACACTAAGAACAACTCTCGTACTCGTAAAGGTCCTAAGAAAACAGTTGCGAACAAGAAAAAATAATTAGGATAGGAGGAGAAACACAACTATGGCTCGTAAACAACAATCACGTAAACGTCGTGTGAAAAAAAATATACAAAATGGTGTTGCACACATTCGTTCTACATTCAACAACTCAATCGTAACAATTACAGATGAACATGGTAATGCAGTATCATGGTCAAGTGCAGGAGCACTAGGATTCAAAGGTTCTAGAAAATCTACTCCATTCGCAGCACAAATGGCAAGTGAAGCAGCAGCTAAACAAGCTATGGAACACGGAATGAAATATGTAGATGTAACAGTTAAAGGTCCAGGTGCAGGACGTGAAGCAGCTATTCGTGCATTACAATCTGCTGGATTAGAAGTTACATCAATCAAAGACGTAACTCCAGTTCCTCACAATGGATGTCGCCCACCTAAACGTCGTCGTGTATAATAATAACATAGACAAAATTTAGGAGGTTTAACATAATGTTAGCAATAGAAAAACCAAAAATTCAAATCATTGAAGAATCATCAGATAAAAGATTTGGTCGCTTTGTAGTTGAACCACTTGAACGTGGTTATGGAACTACATTAGGTAATTCATTGAGAAGAATGTTAATCTCATCATTACCAGGAGCAGCAGCAAGAAGCATCGATATTGAAGGAGTTCAACACGAATTCCAAGCAATTAAAGGTGTTGTAGAAGATGTTACTGAAATCATTATGAACGTTAAGAACATTGCGTTTGTAGTTCATTCTGAAGAAGAAAAACAAGTATCAATCAGTGTTAAAGGTCCTGCAGTTGTAACAGCAGCAGACATCGCTATCGATTCAGATATCGAAGTAGTAAATACTGATCAACACATTGCAACAGTATCTGAAGGTGGACAATTTGAAATGATCATTTACGTTGGAAAAGGACGTGGATTTGTACCAGCTGATGGAAACAAAAAACGTGACTTACCAATCGGAGTTATTCCAATCGATTCAATTTACACACCAGTATCAAAAGTTAACTATACAGTAGAAAAAACTAGGGTAGGTCAAAGCACTGACTTTGATAAACTTATCTTAGACGTTACTACTAATGGTTCAATTACAGCTAACGACGCTTTAGCATTAGCATCAAAAATTCTAATCTCGCACTTAGAATTATTTATGGAAATGTCTGAAGAAGCAAAAGCTGCTGAAATATTGGTAGCTAAAGAAGAAGATAATAAAGTTCAAATGTTAGAAATGACAATTGAAGAATTAGACTTATCAGTACGTAGTTACAACTGCTTAAAACGTGCAGGAATTAACACAGTACAAGAATTAGCTAACAAAACAGAACAAGAAATGATTAAAGTAAGAAACTTAGGTCGTAAATCTCTAGAAGAAGTTAAAATTAAACTTCAAGAGTTAGAACTAGGATTCAAAGAAGAATAATACTAACAAGGAGGCACACTAATGGGTTACAGAAAATTAGGACGTACATCAGCTCACCGTAAAGCGATGTTAAGAAACTTAGTAACTGCTCTACTAGTACACGGTAGAATTGAAACAACTGTTACAAGAGCGAAAGAAGTTCGTTCATTAGCAGAAAAAATGATTACATTAGGTAAAAAAGGTGATCTAGCAGCAAGACGTAATGCAGCTAAATTCATCCAACCTGTTGCAGTAGCAACTGAAGAAGGTAAGAGTCAATTAGCTCTTAAAAAATTATTTGAAGAAGTAGCACCTAAATATGCTGACCGTAACGGTGGATACACTCGTATTCTACGTGTTGGACCACGTAAAGGTGATGGTGCAGAAACAGCTATTATAGAATTAGTTTAATAAAAATTTTTCATACAACAATAACATACTACATACACACACAACTAAACAACACATACAACAAGAATTTAAACTAATTTTTTGGCAAAAGAGTGCTTGAAATGCGTAGGAAAAGGCTACGTCGTCTAGCTCTAATGTATCCTAGCATATCGCTAGGATACCCTTTTGTCCCTTTAAAAATTAAATCTAATTATACTTTAAAAGATTACCAGGCAAGGTAGTCTTTTTTTGCGTTGTACGTTTGGATTTCTAGTGCCAAAGGCACGCCGAAATCCTTACGTACAACGTACGCACAGTTGTCCCAATAGGTTTATTCTTTACTTCTTGAGCATATACGAAAAAAGTTTAGAAGAAAGCTAAACAAAGGAATACCAAGAATGAAGAGTGAAACGATGAAATGATTGGTATATTTCTACTGAGAACGAATGAAATGAGTGATTGGCTGACAACCACTGCGAGGCAGTGTTTTTATTTTTAGAATTTTCGATTCGTAAAAATCCTAACATGCAAAATACGCAAAAGGAGCAATCTTTTAAAATAGTTTTATGGAGATTTATAGATGTAGTGTTTTTTTTAGTTTGAATAATTGAAAACTATGTTTTTATACATGGTTTTATGATATAATGATTTTAAAATTTATTTATGGAAGGTAAGATGATTAGATATGCAGTTGAATCTCATTTTTTAAAACTGTGTAATTATTTACAGTTTTATTTAATTTGATTTTACACCTAATCTTGAATGGAGAAGAGTAATGTATGAGAAATTATTGATGAAAACAGCGTTACTTGCGGGAAAAATATTAATGGAAAATGGTGCCGAGGTATATAGAACAGAAGATACTCTTGAGAGAATCATTAAACATGGCGTTGGTGATGAGCGTATTGAAGAATATTATACTCATGTTACTCTTACTGGTATATTTATTAGGATAGAAAAACTAGGGACTGATTTCCGAAGAGTAGGGGACAGAACCTACAATCTAACAAAAATATCGGAAGTTAATTCGCTATCGAGGGCATTTACATCAGGAAAAATAAGTTTACCAGATATGTATAAGGCACTAAAAAGAGTTCAAGAAGAAAAGAGTCCTATAAAGGATTGGTTTAAAGTTCTTTGTTCAGGGGTTCTTAGTGGTAGTATTGTCTTGATCTTTGATGGTACCTTTTGGGATGTTATACCAGGAGGAATAGCTGGAGCAGTAGCATTTTATGTTTATATTAAAGTTATCGACTATTTAAAAGCACCTTTTATTTCTGAGTACATTAGTACTTTTGTCGGTGGTGTAGCTGGCTATATTGGCTATGCGTTATTAAATGGACATTCACTAAGACTTGCTATGATAGGTGCAGTAGTTCCTCTTGTACCAGGTATTACGATAACAAATTCGATGAGGGATATTATCGCCAGACAGTTTATTTCTGGTTCTATTCGATTTATTGAAAGTTTCTGTGTAGCATTTGCGTTAGGTGCAGGAATAGTTACTGTGTACTATATAGTTAGACTACTAGGAGGTGTGGTATAATGCTTGCTGTAATGAGTCATGCCTTGTTGCTACTATATCATTTTATATTTAGCTTTATATCTTCAGTATCTTTCGGAATTGTTTGTGATGTTCCAAGAAAAACTTTGGTAACTGGTGGAATAATTGGAGCTATAGGATGGTGTGGATATTGGGAAATGTGGAGTCATGGACATAGTGTATTTATGTCCAGTTTAGTATGCTCGTTATTATTAGCTAATATAGGTCAAATTTGTGCCATTAAATTTAAAAATCCTGTAACTGTATATTTCGTTCCAGGACTAGTACCAGTAGTACCTGGAGTAACTATTTATGATGCATTCAGAACGTTATTATTAGATGAATATGGAAATTCTGCAAAGATTTTCTTAAATAGTTTTTATGGTGCAATAGGTTTAGCAGTTGGTATAATAATAGCAGATTCAATTTTTAGAGTTGTACTAAAACCATTATTAAATAAAAAAGTTAAATAAATAGATTTACAAAAATCGAATTATCGAAAAAATTGGTACGATTTTATGATAAGCTAAGCAAGATTAAGATATAATAATTGTTTCTTTGAAATTTATTATTATATCTAATTTTTTTACTTGTAATGTATGGTGATGTGTGGTACACTTTAAGTAGAAGATGTATGGCGATATATGGTACACTTAGAAAGGAGGTCACCATGTTTCAAATTGATTCATTATCAGATAAACCGATTTATAAACAAATAGTAGACCAAATTAAGTCTATGATAAGCAAAAATTTATTACAGGAGGGAGATAAATTACCATCGGTAAGAGAATTTTCGAAAATGCTTAGTGTCAATGTTAGTACAATTCAAAAAGCATTTCAACAGTTAGAAAGCGAAAAGATAATTACAACGATAGTAGGGAGAGGTACTTTTATTACAAACAATTTTGACAATATTATTCCAAATTATGAACTAATAGATTCGATAATTGAGGATTTAGTTAGGGAAGTAAAAATAAGGGGAATCTCGGAAGAAGATTTATTAGAAAAAATTAAGTTAGAATTTCGAAAGGGTGATTAATTATGGATAATGAGAAGAAGATTGATGTAAAGTTAAAAGAATTAATCATGGAATGGAAATTTTTAGGATTATCGATGGAGAAATTATGTGAAGTCATTTTAGAAAAGATAAAGGAGAAAAATTATGAAACTTACGATAGAAAAAATTAATAAAAAATTTTCCAAAAAGATAGTATTAAATAATGTTAGTTTTTCCGTAAGTACAGGAGAAATTGTAGCACTTGTTGGTAGAAATGGAAGTGGGAAAACAACTTTATTAAAGATACTATCAGGAATATATAGTCAAGATTCTGGTGAAATAGGAATTGAAGGCATAAATAATAAAAATATAAGAAAACAACTGATTTATATACCGGATAGATTCGATTATTTTAAAAATTCTAAAATTAAAAGGGTTTGTGAATTCTACAAGTTAGCTTATGAAAATTTTGATGAACAATATTTTAAAACAGAATTAGAAAAAATTAAGTTATCACAAACCAGCAGATTATCTGAATTATCAAAAGGACAACTAACTATTTTTAGTTTGATTTTGGGAATTTCATGCCGAACTAAGTTTATCCTCATAGATGAACCACTAGACGGTATAGATGTGATAAATACTAAAATGATAGTTGATTATATTTTGGATGCTCAAAGTGAGGGGATTGGGTTATTAATTAGTAGTCATCAATTAAATGCTCTAGAAAATATAAGTGATAAGGTTGTCTATTTAGATGATGGAGTTGGAGTTAGTGAAGAAGTTAATAAGGATGAGTATAGTAAATATCAATTAGTGTACCAAGAGAAAATACCAGCGGAGTTACGTAACAATCCTGATGTAAAAATTATTAGTAATATTGGAAGAGTTTATGTGGTTATTATGAGAGGAAGTTATGATGCTACTCATGATATTATTCAAGATAAAGATCTTCTTCAATATGATAAACTACCTATTGTATTAGAGGATATCTTTTTATTAAATAGTAAAGGGGAAGATGAAAATGTGTAAAGATATTTTAAAAATTATTCGTATATATTTGAAACAATATTCAATAATGTTAATTATACTATTAATTACCTTCTCGACATTTGCGGCTACGACTACTAATAAACAACTAAATCAATTGAAAAATGGGGTTGCAGTTTATGATTTTCAATTAACAACAGGAATAGCAAAGGAATTGGAAATTAGAAAAGGCACATCTAATGACGAATTAAATAAAAAAACACACGAACTGTATAAGTTGAAAGAAGAATATCAGAAAAATTATAAAGAAAAATTATCAAAAGAAAAATTAGGTGAGATGAAACATGCTTATGCAGTTGGAGCATATTTACATAATTTTCCAAGTTCTCCATTATGGACATTTTATACCAACAATGAGGACCTAAATGTACTTACAGGTGAAGGAAGTGAAAAATTCAAACAATACTTAACTGAAGAAGAACTGAATAACGTTCCTAAGTATAAAGAATGGTCACGAATGCAGCCAGGTAGCAAGGAGTACTTTGATAAACAAGAGGAATTAGATAAAGTATATCCTCCTGCACTAGATATTAGTAATATAAAAACATTAACCTTCTTAAAAGAAAATCTAGAAGCTAGTAAAGTTAAATTGAAAGAAACTATGTTTAATGAGGGGACTAATATTGGTTATTATATTTTGATAACTTTAATCCCGTTGCTAATCTTTGGAGTTGAATACCATACTAATTTCGGTAAATTTGTAGCTAGCTTACCATATGAAAAAGAAAAAGTATATTTTGCAAAAGTAATTCTATCGTTCTTAACTTTAATGGTTACTTATATTCTAACAGGACTAGCTAATATAGCGGTTATAAGTAATAGTTTGTTAGGAAAAATTTATAACGTGTCAGCGGTACTTGAAATAAATAATAAAATATATATACTGGGAATAGGTTTAGTATTACTAGGAGCTATCTTATCAAGTTTTTGTGGAAGTATATTAAGCATAGGTGCGATGTATATTCCGGCTCTTACACTGATATATTATCCATTGGGAGTGTGGGTTGCTATAGGAAGATTGTTCTTTGTAAATTATCTTCCAGAAGGACCGTTTATTGATAATATACCAAGGATGCCAATATTTTATTATTTCGGTTATACACCTTGGAAAAATATTATTATTTACCTAGTTATTTTAACAATAATTATGCTGTTAGCAAGTAAGGTTTATAAAGTACATAATGTAGAAAAAGAAGGTGAATTTTTTATAATAGAAAGAGTTTCATTAGTGGGATATTTAATATTATTAATGGGAGTATTTGCTTTTTCACTGGTAGTGCTAACAGAAGTGTTTACTATTAGCCAAGGTGTATCCTTAGCATTAACGATATTATTAATACCAGCTATAGTTTGGAAATTAGTTGGAACAAAAATAAGAGTATAAAATTAAAAACAATTAGAAATCATTCTTTATTTTCCGACTATTCTATGGAGTTTTGTGAAGTTTTCAAAAGGAATTACACAATTTTTTTCAAAAAAACTATTGACAGATAAAAAATAACTTGTTATACTTAATCACAAGTTAATGATTCACACGTTGATAAGATAAGTAAAAGTGAAAGATGGTAAAGAGAGTCTCGGTTGGTGAAAAGAGATCGTATTGGAAACTTTGAAAATGGTCTTTGAGTGTTAATGGTCGAATAATTAGACCTTTACGGGTGAGCCCGTTATAGCTTCAGGGTATAACACCATTGTATTTTGGTGCGTACTTTTTGAGTTGATATTTGTGAGAATATCATAAAGTAAGGTGGTAACACGTAAATTATTAGACGTCCTTGCAGAAGCAAAAGCTTCTGTGAGGACTTTTTTTATTTCTCAAAATAATCACAAGAATTCTTAACTTAAAGAAATAATATAAACATTTCGGAGGAAAGAAACATGTCAGAATTACTAAATATTTATAAAACTTTAAAAAACAAAAAATGGGTTAACTTAAGTCACAAAATCGATGAAAATTCCCCTAAGTTCCCAGCGTTACCTGCGTTAGAAAAAGAAAATGTCTTTACTTTAAAAGATGGATTCTATGTTCAAAAATTCTCAGTTGTTGGACAATACGGAACACACATCGATGCGCCAATTCACTTTGTTGAAGGTGGACGTTGGTTAGATGAAATTGAACTTAAAGATTTACTATTACCTTTATACGTAATTGATAAGAGTAAAGAAGTAGTGGAGAATAATGACTATGTAATTTCTAAACAAGATATTCTTGATTTTGAAGCTGAACATGGAGAAATATTACCAGAATCATTCGTAGCATTCAGAAGTGATTGGTCTAAGCGTTGGCCTAGCTATGATGAAATTAGAAATCTAGATGAAAATGATGTTCAACACACTCCAGGATGGGGAAGAGATGCACTAGAATTCTTAATTAAAGAAAGAAAAGTTAAAGCTGTAGGTCATGAAACACTAGATACTGATTCAGGTGTTACAGCGGCAGCTGAAGGACTTATTCAAGAGTATTACTTACTAGAACAAGATATTTACCAAATCGAAGTTTTAGCAAATCTTGATCAAGTACCAGCGACTGGAGCACTAATCTCAATTGCTTATCCAAACTGGACAGAAGCAACTGGATCACCAGTAAGAGTAGTAGCGATACTACCAGAAGACGAATAGAACGGTCTTTATAAAAAAGTTTTAGTTTATGAGAAAAAAATCGCCCTAATAAAAGAAATCATAGAAGAAGTTTGGGGTCAAAATTAATTAGCAATTTATAATAAAGTCAAAATAATAAAGTCAGAAGAGTAAAGTTAAAAGAGAAAATAAATTAGTTAAATAAAAGGATATCTGTCAAGGATGTCAAAATAAAGTAGTAGAAAGGAGCGTACATAATGCTTAAAGGATCTTGTTTATGTAAAGCAGTGACCTACACTCTAGATGAGGAATTATCGGAATTAGTTTTTTGTCATTGCTCATTTTGTCGGAAAGCAACTGCGTCTGCCTATACAGTTAATGCTAAAGTTAGCAGTAAAAAGCTAGTATTGCATGGAAAAGAAAATCTTGTTTCCTATAGTTCTTCTCCAGGAAAACAGCGTTATTACTGCCAGAACTGTCATAGTCAAATTTTCACTGTTCAAGAAAATATACCAGAAGTCTGTGCTTTGAAATTAGGGACAATAGATGAATGCGATCAGAATTTACAAACTGTTCCTAAACGTCATATTTTTCAGGATCCAGCCTTTTCTTGGTTGCTTGATAAATAAATCTAAGAAGATAGAGAAAATAAATTAGTTAAACAAAAGGAGAAAAAATATTATGTGTCAAGGATGTCAAAATAAAGTAGTAGAAAGAGCAGCATACAGAGTAGATCACGTGGGCTCATTTTTAAGACCTAAGGAGTTAGTAGAAGCTCGTGAAAAATTTTCAAAAGGAGAATTATCACAAGAAGAATTAACTAAGGTAGAAGATAAAGTAATTACAGAATTAGTTGAAAAACAAATAGCAAATGGACTAAAAGGAGTAACAGATGGAGAGTTTCGTCGTGCATATTGGCACCTAGACTTCTTTTGGGGACTTAACGGTGTAGAACATGTTCAAGGAGAAAAAGGATATCCATTCAAAGGTATCGAAACTAAACCAGATACAGCCAAAGTAACAGGGAAAATTAGTGGAGAAAACCATCCATTTGTAGCACACTACAAATTCTTAAGAGACTTAGTAGCGGATAAAAAAGATGTGACTGTAAAATTAACAATTCCATCACCATCACAACTATACTTCGAGTTAATCCGTACTGAAGATCACATTAAAGGATATGAAAAATTCTACCCAACATTTGAAGAATTAAAAGATGCGATTGTAGCAGCTTATAAACAAGTAATCGCAGACCTTTATAAAGAAGGATTACGAGTATTACAATTCGATGATTGTACATGGGGAGCATTAGCTGATGATGGATTTGCGAATCGTTTCCGTGATGCGCGTCCATTAGAAGAAGTTCGTAGAGAATATGCAGCACGTTGTTTAGCATTAAATAATGAAGTTATCGAAGGAAAACCAGGAGATTTAGCAATCAATACACACGTTTGTCGTGGGAACTTCGCTTCTAAATGGATTTCTCAAGGTGGATACCAAAACGTTGAAGACGAGTTACTTGCGGGAGAAAACGTAGATGCATACTACTTAGAATACGATACAGATCGTGCAGGAGATTTCAAGCCACTAGCAAAAGTTGGAAAAGATAAAAAAGTTGTTTTAGGATTAATTACATCTAAATTTGCAGATTTAGAAGATAAAGAAGAAGTAATTGCAAGAATTAAAGAAGCTAGCGAATACGTACCATTAGAAAATATATACTTAAGTACACAATGTGGTTTTGCTTCTACAGAAGAAGGAAATGTGATTACTGAAGAAGATCAATGGAAGAAAATCGCCCTAATAAAAGAAATCGTAGAAGAAGTTTGGGGCACAGAAAATTAATAATACTTTAGTATTATTTAAAGTATACTAAATAAATAGAATTATATAATTAAAGTAAATGATAAAAGTAAGCACATAAATTGACATTTTTATATATAATACAGTAAACTAAACTAGCATTGATTTCATTCGTTCAATGTTAAATAATATCTGGTTTTATTATTCTTATTATGAAATATAGTCTATTTAATTAATACATGAGTAGCAATGTAAGTCTCTCACTGTCGAATAGACAAATGTATTTAACCATTATTAAATAGGGGAAACCAAAATAATTTGTAGTTAGAAAAATAGGACTTAAAATCAAGGAGGAAAAAAGAATGAAAAAGAACAAATTGTTTATAGGAGCACTAGCGTTAGTAATGAGTGTTGTAACAGCATGTAGTTCAAAAACGCAAAACACAATTACCACTTCTCAAGATAAAGATACTTTCACGTATGCTATTAGTGATGATCCATCATCAACTAACCCAATCAAGGTAAGTGACCGTTGGGGATTAACAATGACTAATATTATTTACTCACCATTAATCAAAGTTAATGGGGATGGTTCAAAAGAATATGCGTTAGCAGAATCTACTGAACTTGCAAAAGATGGTCTTAGTTTAAAAGTTAACTTAAGAAAAGATGTAAAATGGTCTGATGGACAAAAATTCACAGCTGATGATGTAGTCTTCACTTATCAAACAAAAGCTAAAAAAGAAAATGGAAACTTTAAAAACTTATGGATTGGTGACAAACCGATAACTATTGAGAAAGTAGATGACTACACTGTAGTATTTAAGTTCCCAGAACCAAGTGCAGCTGCAGCAAATAACATTGCGAATGAAACTTACATTATTCCAAAACATGTTTATGGAAATGTATCTGACTTCTCAGTTAAAGAATTAAAAGAAACACCAGTAGGAACTGGACCATACAAACTAGTAGAAAACAAACGTGGAGAATACATTAAATTTGAAGCGAATGAAAATTATTACAACGGTAAGCCAAAAGTTAAAAATGTAGTACTACGTATTATTAAAAGTGCTGATACTACAAAAGTAGCATTACAAAAAGGTGAGGTAGATGCAGCATATGTATTACCTGCTGTAATTAAAGATTTAGATTCTAAAAACATCGATACTTATCCTTACAGTGAAAACCGTATCGGATATTTAGGACTAAACACAAACACAGATGAATTAAAAGATGTTAAAGTTAGACAAGCTGTTTTATACGCATTAAACAAAGAAGACATGAATAAAGCGGCTTACTTAGATAGCAAATACTACCAAAACCCTTATTCATTCTTACCACCGAAAAATCCATTCCATACTGATGATGTAGAGAAATATACTCAAAATGTTGAAAAAGCAAAATCACTATTAAAAGAAGCGGGAGTTTCTAACTTGAAACTTAACCTAGGGTATGCAAGTAACGATGCTGCAAATACTATCCAAGCAACATTCATTCAACAACAATTACAAGCAGTAGGAATTAATGTTGAGCTTCGTGGTGGAGATGAAACAGCTATCTTTACAGAGTTAAGAAAACCTGGTTCTAAAGCTTACAACCTATTCTTAGGTGGATATATCATGGGTAACGATCCTGATTTATACTCTAAGCTATTTGGATCAAATGGTACTTCAAATTACTTCCAATACAGAAGTGAAAAAATTGATGGATTATTCAAACAAGGTGCAGCTGAATTAGATGAAACTAAACGTAAAGAAGTGTACAAAAACCTTCAACAAGAAATTGCTAACCAAGCATACCTATACCCAATCGTAGATAACCAAAAAATCTTAGCGGTTAACAAACGTGTTGGAAATGTTAACGATGCTAAGTTAGTACCAATCTACACATTTGATGATTTATCAAAAATTACTCTTAAATAGTAATAGTAGTGGAAAATAAAATATAGTGTGAGGGGGAGTACGATAAAATCCTATTTATAATAAGATTTTATAGTATCTCCCTCGCTTTATTAGTTTTAAGGGGAACGTTCATTTATAATTTATATCCAAAAGATTTGTGATAAATTATAAATGAATTCCATAAAAATATAGTAATTAGAATTTAAAGGAGATTGTATGATTCGATATATTTTGAAACGTATATTACAAGCAGTACCACTACTTTTAGTAATATCGTTTATAGTATTTACTTTAATACATTTAGCACCATATGATGCTATCGATGCACAGATAACGTCGAATATGTCACAAGAAGAAATAAATATTCTTCGTGAGCAAAGTGGGCTTAATAAACCATTCTTAATTCAGTATGTTGATTGGTTGGGACAAATATTAAGCGGGAACTTCGGGCATTCACTAGTAACTCATAATAGTGTAGGAGAAGAAATCCTAGCGAAAATACCTAATACAATATCATTAGTATTACCAGCCTACATAACAGCACTAATAATCGCAATAGTACTTGGATTACTAGCTGCTGCAAATAAAGGTAAATGGCAAGATAAATTCATCGATGCTGTAGCTTCACTTGGAATAGCTACTCCATCATTTTGGATAGCGATGATATTTATCTATGTTTTAGGATACCAATTAAACTTATTCCCAATAATAGGAATGCACACAATTGGTAAAGAAGGCGATTTTGGTGATTTCTTATCACACTTTATTATGCCTTATCTAACTTTAACAATCGTATTCTTTGCAGAACTTACACGTTATGTAAGATCTTCAGCTTTAAGCCAAACAAATGAAGAGTATGTAGTAGTTCAACAAGCTTTTCAAGCGACAAAAACTCAAATTTTCACAAGACACATTATAAAAAATGTGTTAATACCAGTAATTACTCAAGTGGGTATGTCACTACCAATGTTAGTAACTGGAGCGATTATTACAGAAACAGTATTTAGTTGGCCAGGAATTGGACCATATATTACACAAGCAACTAGAGCTTTAGATTATCCTATTATAATGGCAGTAATGTTACTTTCAGCTACACTAGTAATAGTAGGTAATTTAATTTCAGATATACTTTACTCTATAGTAGATCCTAGAATTAGAAGAGGAGGTAAATAAGATGAAAAGATTTATTAAAATAGCTAAGAGTTCAAAAATTTATATTTTTTCACTTATTTTTATAGCAATATTAGTGTTTGTATCATTAATAGCACCTTTACTTCCTATTGATCCAGCGGCTACTGATGTAGCAAATCTATCTCAATCGCCAAGTTTACAACACTTGTTTGGGACTGATGAGGTAGGTCGTGATTACTTTATTCGAGTAATCTATGGAGGTCGTATTTCTCTTATAGTAGGGTTACTAGCAATGGTGACTGCCGTAACAATCGGGACGATAGTAGGACTTATAGCAGGTTATGTTGGTGGAGTAGTTGATACTTTACTTATGCGTTTAGTTGATGTATTATCATCTATTCCATGGTTAGTATTAGTAATTGTACTTAGTGTATTTTTAAAACCAGGAATTGGTTCAATAATTATAGTAATAGGATGTTTTTCATGGATGCGTCTTGCGAGATTAGTTCGAGCAGAAACTCTATCGGCAAAGGAATATGACTACGTTGTATATAGCAGATTTAGCGGTGTAAAAACTATCTCTATCCTAAAGAAACACATTATTCCAGCTATAATACCAACTTTAGTAGTAGCAGCGAGTGCTTCAATAGCAAATGCAATAATGACAGAGGCGGCACTTAGTTTCTTAGGTCTTGGTATTCAACAACCTATGACTTCTTGGGGAACATTACTACAAAATGCACAACAAAGTCTACAACGTGCTCCTCATATGGCTATCATCCCTGGATTATTTGTAATGTTAACAATTTATTCATTCAATAATATTGGTAACTTACTTACAAAATATATTCAAAAGGAGGGAGAATAGTATGACAAATATAGTAGAATTAAAAAATCTAACGGTTAATTATAAACCAAATAAAGAAGTAGATAAACAGTTAATACACGGTATCGATATTAATTTTAGAAAAGGTCATATCACTGGTGTTGTTGGAGAATCAGGTAGTGGGAAAAGTATCCTGATGCGTAGCATAATGTCTATTCTTCCTAACAATATTTTCGATAAAAATGATAAGTTTTTCTTTGATGGAAAGGAAGTTAAGAAGGGTGAAAAATTACCAATCTCTATGATTTTCCAAAACCCTATGACTTCACTAGATCCAGTTAGAACAATTGGTTTTCACTTAATAGAAGTAATAGAAAGATTCCAGAATAAGTCTAAAGAAGAAGCAAAAAAATTAGCAATAGAGCAACTTGAAAAAGTAGGAATTCTTAATGCACCTCTTAGAATGGAGCAATATCCACATGAATTGTCTGGTGGTATGCGTCAAAGAATATTAATAGCTATGGCATTACTTGCTAATCCTAAGTTATTGGTAGCGGATGAACCAACAACGGCTTTAGACGTTACGGTGCAAGCACAGATTTTATCTCTTATTAAGAAATTACAAAAAGAAACAGAACTTAGTGTTGCACTAGTCAGCCACGACTTCGGTGTAATAGCTGGAATGTGTGACTATGTGTATATTATGTATAGAGGTAGAGTTGTCGAAAAAGGAAATGTTGAAGAAATCTTCAGCAATGCACAACATCCATATACAAAACAACTTCTTGCAGCGGCAAGATTAGAAAATACTGATAAAGAACTTCTTACTGTTGATTATAAAGAAGATGACAAACACTATACTTGGCAAAAACTTAGCGATACTCATGAGTATCTGAAAGAGGTGGAGTAATGAGTAAAGAGTATTTAAAACTAAAAAATGTACGAAAAGTTTATAAGTCTAAAGGAATGGGCAAAGAAGTCAAAGAAACTATAGCTGTTAATGATATTAGTTTAGATATTTATAAAGCTGAGACGCTAGCTGTAGTAGGTGAATCTGGAAGTGGAAAGACTACTCTAGGTAAGGGGATTTTAAATATTGATCCATTCACATCAGGGGAAGTTTTTGTAGAAGGTAATGAAAAGTCTTTAACAAAAATGTCAAAAAAAGAGCTTGCAGAAGTATATAGCAAGATGCAAATTATATTCCAAGATCCTTATTCATCACTAAATCCGCGAATGAGTGCTTTAGATATAGTTATGGAAGCTTTACACAAAGAGGATAAAGAAACAGCGAAGAAAAAAGCGTTAGAAATACTAGAGTTTGTGGGAATTTCTAATGAGGATGCGTTAAAATTATCAAATGCTTTTAGTGGAGGGCAACGTCAACGTATTGGTATTGCTCGAGCAGTTGTAACAAGACCAGACTTCATTTTATGCGATGAACCGACTTCAGCTTTAGATGCTTCAACACAAGCACAGGTAATTAATTTATTAAAAGATTTGCAAGAAAAATTTTCTCTAACATATTTATTCATCTCACATAACTTAGGTGTAGTAGAGTATATCGCAGATAGAATAGCTGTAATGTACAGAGGTAATCTAGTAGAATTAGGAACAACAGCACAGATCATGAAAAATCCACAGCACGTTTATACAAAACGCCTTCTAAGTTCTATGCCGATAATTGATCCGGTAAGAGCTAGAAAGATGTTCGAGGAATTTGAAGTTAGTGCAGAGGAAATAGTAATAACTGGCAGTGAAAAATTCGAAGAAGTTGAAGAAGGACACTTTGTATTAAAATAGTAAATTAAAATATCAATCTCAAAGATATAGAAGATCTAGCTCTTGAGATTGGTATTTTTTCAAATAATTTGAAACAAATTTTGACAGTAGGTAAACTTTGGAGTAAAATAAGGGAGTGACTCAAAAATTGTGATTTCGTAGAAATCGATTTTGTCGAGTCACCCCCGCAAAGTTTATTAGATATCTGAAAAGCTTTTATAAAGCGCATTTAGATATCAATAAACCACTGCGTCTATGAGTTTTCTTGCAAACTTTTTTAAAATCTAGGGATTTTAGGTCAGCCCTATGAAGAAATTAAATAATGAGGTATAATTATGGCTAAGAAAAAAGAATTAAAAACAAATGCTATGCGATTTTTAGATGAAAACGGTGTAGAATATAATCATTTTGAATTTGATGCAGAAAGTGATGCTGCGAAGACTGGTGTAGGAGTAGCTGATATTATCGGGCGTGATCATAATCAAGTATTTAAAACAATTATGACTACGGATGGCAAAGGTAACTACGTTGTAGGTGTACTTATGAGTGAAGACAGTATAAACTTTAAGAAACTTGCCAAAGCAGCAGGAGTGAAAAGTTTATCAATGTTACCACTTAAAGACCTGACAAAAATTACAGGATATGTAAAAGGTGGATGTTCACCATTTGCAATGAAAAAACTATTTCCGACTTTTGTAGATGAGAAATGTCGTGAAGTTGAAACGATTATTATCTCTGCAGGTAAAGTAGGTCACCAAGTAGAAGTAAAACCAGAAGTACTAGAGCAACTTATCGGTGCTCAAGTAGTAGACTTCAAAGCTGAATAATATAAGTAGAATGACTTTAGATAATGATGTGCTTTCCTGAAATTTAGGACAGATTTATATTTAAAGTCATTTTTTATAAAAATCATTATGAAAAGGTTTGCATCATTTTAAAAAATGAGTATAATAGTAGTAAGATAAGTAGTTGGGGAGGTGCATACTTATGAAAAAAAATATTAAAATAGGAGCGATGAGTTTATTATTAGTGCTACTTCCAGGAAGCCTAGGAGTTGGTACAGTCTATTCTTCGTCAGGTGGAAATACTAATGTGAATGAAGAAAATACAACATATCAAAAAAATAATGCAGTTGAAGTAGATAAAAGTACAATTGTGAATAATTCTGAAAATACTGGAGAGAAGATTTCTAAAAGTATTCCTTATGACTATCCTGTAGGTTCATCATATCCAACAAGTGTAAATTATAGTCAATTTTATGATGGGAGTGGTTGGGCTTCAGGTACATTATACTTCAGTGATATTTATCCAATAGGGAATGGTAAAGTACGTGTTTGGTATCATGGAGAACTAAATTAAATATAATAAACTCATTTTATAGAGATGTCTTAGAGTGCTTAAATGCTCTAAGGCATCTTTTTTGTCAACTTCTTAAATATTTAGAAATAATTATTGAAAAAAGACAATAATTCTCCCTAAATATTGCTGAAAACGCATAAAGTAACAATATTTCCGTTAATTGAAAATGTATTGTAACATAATTGAAATAGTTTAGATATTCTAATGAAACGTTGTTTTGATATAATTATTAACATAAGGAGGCGTGGTATGTTATTTGATACACATGCGCATCTAAATGATGATGCTTATTTAGAAGACTTAGAAGAAACTATTGCTCGTGCGAAAGAAGCGGGAGTAAAATTAATAAACATAGTTGGTTTCGATGATAAAAGTATAGAAAAAGCACTGGAAATCACAGCTAAATATGACTTTTTATATTTAACAGTAGGTTGGCACCCAGTAGAAGCAATTGATTTTACAGAAGAAAAATATGAAATGATAAAAAAAATTGCTTTAACTAATGATAAAGTAGTAGCTATCGGAGAGATTGGTCTAGATTATCACTGGGATAAAAGTCCAAAGGATATTCAAAAAGAAGTATTTAGAAGACAAATTCAACTAGCGAAAGAAGTGAATAAACCAATAGTAATTCACACGCGTGATGCTATGGCAGATACAATACAAATACTTCAAGAAGAAAAAGCTAGTGAAATCGGTGGAATAATGCATAGCTTTTCTGGATCTGTAGAAAGCATGAATATAATGCTAAAAGAGAACTTCTATATTTCATTGGGTGGGCCAGTAACATTTAAAAATGCAAAAACACCTAAAGAAGTAGCAAAAGCTTGTCCATTAGATAAGTTGTTAATTGAAACGGATTGTCCGTACTTAACACCAACACCATATAGAGGAAAAAGAAATGAACCTGCATATGTGCATTATGTAGCACAAGAAATTGCAGATCTTAAAGAAATGTCATATGAACAACTAACAAAACAAACATTCAATAATGCATGTGCGTTGTTCGGATTAGAAGATAAAAAGGAGATTAATTAATACATGAAATTAGCTAGAATTATAGCCGCAGCGGCAACATCGGGATTATTATTATCAGGAGCTTTCGTAGTAGCGGAAGAATACACAGGGCACAATGTTTTTGCCGTAAACTTAGATAATAGTAACAAAATTGAGCTAAAAACTAAAAAAGGAACAGTAAGAGAAGTTCTTATCGCTAACGATATTCCTTTTGGTGCAGATGATAGAGTAGAACCAGGTTTAGATACAAAAGTAAACGGTGGGGAAACTATCAGCATTTATAAAGCTCATGAAGTAACAATCGTTGATGGAGATACAACTACGGTAAGAAAAACTACTTACAAAAAAGTTGAAGATATCTTAAAAGAATTAAACATTACTCTTGGTGAAAAAGATGAAGTTACACCAGGATTAAACAGTGAAGTAGCTACAGTTGATACAATTAAAATTGCTAGAACTGGAAAAACTACTGAAACTAAAAAAGAAGTAATCAAATTTGAAACAAAAGAAGAGAAAGATGATTCTAAATATGTAGATGAAAAAGTTACAAAAGTTGAAGGTAAAAACGGTGAGAAAGAAGTTACTTACAACGTTGTAAGAGAAAAAGGTAAAGAAGTATCTAGAGAAGTTGCTTCTGAGAAAGTAATTACTGAAGCTACAGCTAAAGTAGTAGTAGTAGGAACTAAACAACGTCCAGCAGCTCAACAACAAGAAGTAGCAGCACAACAATCTTACGCAGCACCAGCTCAATCATATTCAGCACCAGGTGGATCTGTTGTATTATCAAATGGTAACACTGCAGGTGCAGATGGAGCAGCAGCAGCTCAAGAAATGGCTCGTCGTACTGGAGTACCAGCATCAACTTGGGAACATATCATCGCTCGTGAATCAAATGGTCAAGTAGGAGCTAGAAATGCTTCAGGAGCTAGTGGATTATTCCAAACAATGCCTGGATGGGGATCTACAGCAACAGTTCAAGACCAAATCGATGCAGCAACTCGTGCATATCAAGCACAAGGTTTATCAGCTTGGGGAATGTAATAAATAAGTAAAAGAAGACGATTAATCGTCTTCTTTATTTTTTTGTTTTTTATTCTTTTTTGTAAGATAAGAACCCAGAGCTCCACCTATACCGCCACATACCATACAAATTATTACTATTGTTGGAATATACATCTCTATGCCCCCCTTTTTTATTTATAATGACTCAATAAAATTGATTTTTAAAAATCACGATTTTTGAGTTGCTCCCTAACATACTTGCTATTACTTTTCATCTTCAACTTATCATAAATTAAGGGGTAAAACAAGTCTTATAATAATTAAGAATATATGGTATAATAAAATAATAACGCATTCAAATGAAAAAGAAAAATCTAAGTTATATTGGAAAAACTCATCTTTAAATTAGATGTTTTTAGTATCCGAATTTATAACTTAGATTTTTTTATTTTATATTTTCTTTTCAACTAGTTTGAATGTTACGAATGATATAACTGAACAAATTACGATTGCTATTGCACTAGAGTGGAAGATATTTCCAATTCCTACTAATGGTGAAACAACACCACCTAAGAAGAATGGTACAAATCCAAAGAAAGCCGAGGCACTTCCAGCACGCTCACGTTCTAAACTCATAGCGATAGCAGAACCAGCAGGTAAAATAAATCCTAATCCTAGTAAAAGAAGGAAGAATCCTACTTCAATGAATAGGAAAGGTAGTGTAAGAGTTAGTGCAACTGCAAGGTAGATGCTAACTAATAACATAAGGGATAACCCTAGTTTGATACTAACTTTCTCTTTGAAATTACCAGCGCTCTTGCTTCCTAAAACTATAGCAAAGCCGTTTAAACCAAAACATAAACTATACATTAATGGACTTAAGCTATAATGAGTTTGTAAGATAAATGGAGATGCCGCAATATAGGAGAACATTGCAGCTAAGGCAAATCCTTGAATAATAACAAGAGCAAAGAATAGTTTGTTTTTCGCAACATAGACAATAGAATAATATGTCTTAGTTATTGGAAGATCTAAGCATTTTTCAACGGCTAAAGATTCTTTGAATTTAAAGCTTACAGCTAATAAAACTACACCGATCAGTGCAAGTGTAACGAAAATTCCTCTCCAGTCTGTAAGTTCTAGTAATAAACTTCCTAGGATAGGAGAAAGAATAGGTGCTAAGCCGTTAACAGCCATAAGTAGGGCAAAGAAAGCAGCTAATTCACGTCCGTGGTATAAATCTGTAGAAATAGCACGAGAAATAACTACAGCTCCTGCAGAAGATACACCTTGGATAAATCGTAACACTATCATTGCATATATATTAGGAAAAATTATAATAGCAATAGTACTTATTAAATAAACTATTAAGCTTATTATTAATGGATTCTTACGACCATATTTATCACTAATAGGTCCGATAAGTAGCTGTCCTAATGCAAGTCCGACCATACTACCTGTTAGAGTAAGTTGAATTGTTGATGTACTAGAATTGAAATACGAACTCATAGTAGGTAGTGCTGGTAAATATAAATCTGTAACAAATGGCCCAAAAGCCGATAACGTTCCTAGAAAGAGCACTAGAAACAATTTAGAATTTCTTTTTAATGTCATGTTGACTCCTTTTGATTTTTTGAGAAATATGAACAGATTATAGCATAAAAAAATTTTTTTCGTAAGTTTTTTTTTATCTTTTTTTGAAAAAATTTTATATATTTTTCAGTTTTTCATTTTTAAAAATATAAAGGTATATTTTATAAAAAATTTAAAAATAGTATCTATAATATTATATAGAAAATAACAAAAGTACTTAAATAATCTTATATGATTAATTTAAGTACTTTTATTTCACATCGAAATCAACAGAGTCGATATTTGCGATTAATTTATTTTTTATAAACCAAATTAATGATAATACATAAACTGTATATGTGAAAAATAAGAAGCTAGAAAAAAGAGTGATCTTAGGTTTTTTTAATAGTAAAAAATTTATAAGGATAATTACTATATAAGCTATAAAAGCAACTACTAATCTTCTTGTATTCTTTTTAATCCAGTTATTGTATTTTGTTTGTAATTCGGCTCTTTTTATCTCTATATCCATAAAAAAACCTCCGAAGTATATATATAAAATTATAACAAAATAAAAGAAAAGCTGCAATAAAATATATATAGTGTAAAATAGTGAATAATATTTGTATATATTGCTTAATTATGTTGATTGAATGCGAATAAATATGGTATAATTAAGTTGCCATATTATACACAAAATAGGAGGCATTATGTCTTATTCAAGAGATTATATATTTGAAAAAATAATAGAAAAACTACCTACTTTAAAAATTCATGAGAGGCGAGAAAAAGAAAGCAGTGTTTTTATTTTAGAATATGAAAATCGCCGTGCTAAGATTGATATAGATAGTTTTGTAAGGAAGCTAGGAGATAAGAAAACTAGCGAAAGTGACAAGAAGATAGAAGAATTTGTTTACTACATAGTAGGAAACTTCAATGCACAAAAAGAACTTTCTATAGATGATATAACTGAGGATGAATTATTGGAAAATATTTTTCCAGTGGTTAGAGCTAGTAGTTTTAACAAAGATAACGAGAAAAATCTTGTTAGCTTTGATCATACAAATGAAACTAGAATATATTTAGCTTATGATTTTAAAGATGGTTATAAATTATTAGACGGTAGTTTTTTGAGTAAATTTTCTAAAACTGAAGAAGAACTTTTAGGGTTTGCTAAAGATAATTTAGAAAAACTACCACTTAAGTATAATGTGGATGAAGTTGCAGGAAATAAATTCTATTTCCTAAATGCGAAAGACGGTTACGATGGGGCGAGAATAATCGATAAAAACGTCTTGAATTACTTTTATGATAAAATAGGTGATTCATTCTATGTAGGTTTACCTCATCAAGATACATTGATAATTGCAGATGTACAGAATAAGCAAGGACTAGAAATTTTACAAAAAATGATGGTGCATTTTTTTACAGAAGGACTAGTACCGATAACAACAATAACGTTTAAATACGATGGAAAAGAACTAGAGAGTTATTTTATTTTTGTAGAATAACTTTAAAATTAAAATTTATTATAGGAGAGAGATTCATGTTATTTTTTTACAATAAGAAGATGTTAGGAGAAACATTATTAATTACTATTCAAAGTAAGGAAGAGGTAACATATGAAGATAAGAAGAATATTACACTAATTAAAGATGAGAATGGAGCTTTAGTTGGACTAAATATTTTCAATGTTGAGAACTTAAAATTAGATGGAGAAGGTAGTATCGATTTAACAGAAGATCAAAAAGAAATCCTTCAAAAACGATTAGAAAAAAATGGAATCAAAATTGACCTAGAAGGTAATAATGATGAGTTCTTCGTAGTTGGGGAAGTTTTAAGTTGTGAAAAACACCCAGATGCAGATAAATTAAAAGTAACAGAAGTAAAAGTTAATGAAGAAGAAACACTACAAATCGTATGTGGAGCTCCAAACGTAGAAGCAGGACAAAAGGTAGTAGTAGCTCTAAGTGGGGCAATGATGCCAAGTGGTCTATTAATTAAAAAATCAAAACTACGTGGAGTTGAATCGAATGGTATGCTATGTTCAAAACGTGAACTAGGTTTACCACAAGAAGAAGCAAGAGGTATTTTAGTATTAGACGCGGATACTAAAGTAGGAACTCGTGTGAAAGATTTAAATCTTAAATAAAAAATCTAATTAGGAGGTGTAAAATATGGTGAATTGGAAAAAGTGGTTTTTAGAAGAAGATGAAGATGAGATATACGAAGAAGGCACAGCTAAAAAAGAGAAAAAAGATGATTTAGCTGAACGTAGGGAAAAAAGAGCTGAGAATAGAAGAAAAGAGAGAGTTTATCTTGATGAAGAAGAGGATTTCGAAATAGATTTCAGTTCTAATAAGTCTAAAAAATCATTTGATGAGGATGAGTTTAGTTCACAACGTAGTATTAGAAAACGTGATGAGAAAGAGGAAGGAAAATTTGAGGATTATGAGGAAGTTAATCTTGATGATTTTGAAGTAGATAACTACGATGACTTTGAAGATTACGAAGACGACTACGAAGAAGAATTAGAAGAAGAGAAAAAATCTAAAAAAGAAAATGGCTTTATTTCTAAATTTAAAGGATTATTCAGTTCTAATAAAAAAGAAGATGAAGAATTTTCAGATGATGAATATCTAGATGAAGAAGATGAAGACGATGATGAAGCTGAGGACTATAAAACATATCTAGAGCGTCAGAAACGAGAACAAAGAGAAAAATCTAGAGTAATTGAAGAAAAATATGATGAGTCTGATTATGAAGATGACTATGAAGAAGAAACTGAGAAAAAAGTGGGATTCTTCTCAAGACTAAAAGACAAACTGTTCAATGTAAGTGACGATGAAATTGATCAAGAGGAATTAGATGCAGTATTAGATGATTTCGAAGAAGAAATAGAAGAAGAGAAAAAGCCTGATAAGAAAAAATCTCAATTTAAAGAAGAAAAAATCGAAGAAAAAGTTATAGAAAAAACTGAAGATGAGTTAGAAATTGAGTTTATAGAAGAAAAAGAACAAAAAGCTACATCTGAATTTGAGGAAATTGATATTACAGCATATGAAGAAAAAGAAGAAGTAGCACCAGCAGGAAAAGTAACAGACTTAAGTGATGCATTGAAAAAACTTGGAGTGGAAAAATCTGAAATCCGCGATGTTGATATCTTTGATGCAAATCCACCGAGAAGAACTCACCCAACACTTGCAGCCGTAAGAACTAAGAGACTAAAACAAGATCATAAGATTGACGCTCTTGGAGATCGTGTAGTACTAGGTAAAGATAGTAGTGAGTTGAAAGAAGAAGTAGCAAGCTCATTCAGGGGACAAGCTAAAGAAGAAACTCCAGTTCAAGAAGAAAGAGTTACTAAAAACAGAGAAGCGCGAAGAGAATTTGAAGAAAACTTCAATACACTTGAGAGAAGAAGCGATAAAATCGAAAAAGATAATCCTCTATATACTAAGAAAAATGAAAAATTAGATGGTATTTTCGATGAAATTCGCGACAAAGAAAGTAAAACTCATGAGAAAGAGACTCCTGAACTACAAGTTAGAGAACTTGATGCAGAAGGAAGTCGTCGTGAAAAACTTAAATATACTTCTGTAAATGATGTATTAGAAGGTGCTGAAGATTTATTTGAAGATGATATCGATAGAGTTAGTAAAAAACTTGTAGGTGACAGGTTTGAAGGAAGCCAAGAAGCTACAGAAGATGTAGAAAACTTTAGAAAAGGTTTATACGAAGGTAAAAAAGCAGATAGTTCACAAGAAAGAACAGCATTAGATGAGCTAATTGAGACTGAAAATATAGATGTTTCACCGAAAAAAGAAGAAACTCTACCAGAAATCGAAGAACTAAATGAAAATCTAGAAGATTTAAGAAAAGACAAGAAAGAAGAATCTTATGTTGATTTAGTTCAAGAAGCGGCTAAGATCGAAGATATCGAAGTTGAAGACTATGAAGAACTTAAGGAAGTTAAAAAAGATAGATTATCAGGCTATAGCGATTACCACTTAGATGAAGAGGAAATCGAAGAACTTGAAGAGCAAAATTACCTTGAAGAATCAGCTGATTCAGTGAACATCGATAGCTTATTAAGAGAAGTTTCACCAAATAATAAGATTGTTAAAGTTACTAATGATGTAGATAAGTTTACTGATGAGAAAGTTGTTCCTAAGGAAGTTGCAGAGAAGAGATTAGAAGACGTTAAAGCTCATCAAGAAGTAAAAGAAGAGGATGAAGTGGAACGTGGAATCGATTATACAGAAAAATTATATACTAATGATGTTTCTGAATACTTCGATAAAGGTAATGGTACTAAACTTGGGGAATATAAAACAGTTGATTACGGTTATAGACCTGTGAGTAAAGAGAAAATAGAAAATAATCAAAAAATACTTGATGCTATTTTTGAAAAATACTCTTCATCAGGATTATCTGCGCCAACTAAATCAGTAACGAGCCAAATGATGAGTTCGAATACTATCACACCAAAACCACGTAACGTAGGTAAATTCAAACCATCACCAGTTTACTCATCTGTATATGGTTCAGCAACACGCAATACTGCTGAAAGTTCGAATAAACAGGTAGGTATATCAACTACAGGACTATCTATTAATGATCCTGTAAAAACTACTACTCCAGAAGTAAAAAAAACTGAAACACAATCAGCAGAAAAAAAAACAGTAGAAGCTAAAAAAGTAGAAAATTCAGTGCAAAGTAATGCAAGTATCTATAAAGAAATAGCTTCACAAGAGGAAACTGTTTGGAATATAGGTTCATCAAAACGTGTGCCTAAAAATAAGGTGAAAAGTAAAAAATAATAATTTTAAAAGGAGGTGAGATTAGTTCACCTCCTTTTTGGGATTTGTTGTTTAATTCGATGAATGAAAAAAACTAAATAAAATAAAATAAAAGAACCGGCAGTGATGCTGGTTCTTTTGTTATGTATTTAATATTTTTCTAATATTTCACCTCTTACCGCTGAGATAAGATAAAGTGAACCTGTAATTAGAAGAATTTCATCATCTTTCAGATTTGGAATAATATTGTTTAAAGCAATTTCATAATTCTCATATTTAGCAACATGAGTATCACCAAAACTTTGAACTAGGTTATCAAGATTTGATTCTTTAATCTCTATTGGAACTTTAGTTGCTGAGAATTCAGCAGGAATAGTTTTTAATTTTTCAATCATATCTTTGTAGTCTTTATCTTCCAGAATACCAAGTAGAATCTTCAGTTTAGCGAATTTTTGCTTATCTAGGTAGGCTACTAAACTATCAATACCATCATTGTTGTGCGCACCGTCTAGAAGAATATTGTCGCGAATCCATTCTAAACGACCTACCCAAACTGATTTACTTAAGGCTTCTTTTATTACACTATCTTCTATATCGATAATATTGCGTTTTTTCAGATTTGATAATGCTTCTAGAGCTAAAGATGCGTTAAAAGTTTGGTGAGCACCGACCATTTTTGTAGAATAATCTATACCTTTATATGAGAATTCGTTACCTCTAGCTTCAACTTTATTTACGACGATATCTTCTTCGTTTAGTATGTTTAAGCTAGCATTTTTATCCTGGCAGATATCTTTTATTACATTTACAATACCTTCACTAGCAGGATATATTAGGACATTATCATTTTCTTGGATAATTCCACCTTTTTCATAGGCAATTTTTTCAAGAGTATCGCCAAGAATAGCGGTGTGATCAAGACCGATTTTTGTAATAATAGATAATACTTTTTCTTTAAAAATATTTGTTCCATCATATCTTCCGCCAAGACCAACTTCCATAATTACGAAATCTGTTTTTTGCTCTCTAAAGTATAATAATGCTACGCCTGTAATAATTTCAAAGAATGATAGTTTGTCACTTGGATCTGGATTGTTTTCGTCGTAAGTCTCTTGAACTAGTTTGAATAAACGATAAGCTTCTTTATATGAAATAAAATCATCGTTAACACGAATTCTATCGTTAAAACTCAGCATACCAGGACTTGTGTATAATCCAACTCTATACTTAGTTTTTAAGACATCTTTCAAATAAGAACAAGTAGATCCTTTACCATTAGTACCGGCAACATGGATTACCTTGAGATCTTTTTCAGGATGGTCGAAAAGTTCAAGAATATGTTCCATTCTGTGAAGACCTAGTTTCATCCCAGTACGTTCTATTTTATACGATGAAGTAATAAGAAGTTCTTCACAAACACACTCAATTGCGTAGTTTACAATTTCATCTTCATCTAAAGTTAGAAGTTTTTCGGCAAGTTGCTCTAAACTTAACTGATTGAAAAGTTCTAATATGTTATTTCTATCTTCTAAATTATTTTCTTTTAAATATTTTTCAAATTTTATTTTACAATTCAAATTCATAAATAAACACCAACATTTCTAATAATATACATTTAATTTTATAATGTTAAAGATGAATTGTAAAGGATATAATTTTGGTGAAGGAATTTAAGTTAAAATCAAAAATAAGATATAAATAATCCTTATAAATTATTTATGGTTATGTTGATTAGTAGATCTATATAGTATTATTGAAATTAAATATGAAAATTAACAACTTTAATTTCATTTTAATTATAGTCTAAAGTTCATGTAAGGTAAGTGGGATATAATATAAACATAACAAAACTTAATAATATTTTTTTTCATAATATACGGCTTATCGAAAGATGGGCCTTTCTCCATTTCAGAGAATAATTTTCAAGATTTTTTAACTTTAATTACATTTTAATTATAGTCTAAAGTTCGTGTAAGGTAAGTGGGATATAATATAAATATAACAAAACTTAATAATATTTTTTTCATAATATAAATGGCTCATCGAAAGATGGGCCTTTCTCCATTTCAGAGGATTATTTTCAAATTTTTTCAACTTTAGTTTCATTTTAATTATAGTCTAAAGTTGATATAAGGTTCGGATTATATAATATAAACATAACAAAACTTAATAATATTTTTTTTCATAATATATGGTCCATCGAAAGATGGGCCTTTCTCCATTTTTATGGAGATTTGACAAGTAATAATTTTTAAGATATTATTAGGGTGTATTAAGAGCCTTATTGATTAAGGAGAGATGCTTGAAAAAGAGAAAGCCTTACTAGTTAAGGTTAAATAAATTGATATGTCTAATTTAATTAGATAGAATGAATTAGGATAACTATTTTAAAAATTTTGTGAATGTTCATACTGTTAAGGGATTAGAAAATGAAAAATCTAGATTTTTAGAAATTAAACTAGAACAATTTTATAAAGAATGGAATAGTGTGTAAATTTTTAGTATAGGTGATATTTACGAAGGTGTAGATATGGATATTAGATTTGAAAAAGGTATAAACAAAAACCATTCTCTAGTGATCTGTAAATGGTCGAATGAGAAAGGTGAAGAATTTCAAAAGCAATGGATGGGATTAAAGGTTTCTTATCCTTTAAATTTAAATAAGATACAGAAATTAGAGAATATATTTTCTATTTTTCATGAAGAAGAATTTCTTGGGATAATACAAATTATAAAAATCGAGGGAGATAATGTGCATTTAGGAAGATTTATTTTAAATCCACAAAAAGTAGGGCAAGGTCTTGGAAAGAATGCATTAGGATCATTTGTTCAGCGTATTTTTGAAGATAAAAATATTGATAGTATAACTTTAACAGTATTTGATTCTAATATAATCGCTAAGAACCTGTATGAGAAATTAGGTTTTAAAATTGATAAAGTTATAGAACGTCCAAATTTGAAGTATATTATGAAAAGAACTAGATAATTATTATTTTCAAAATTTTTCAACTTTAGTTTCATTTTAATTATAATCTAAAGTTCATATAAGGTGAGTGAGATATAATATAAACATAACGAAACTTAATAATATTTTTTTCATAATATATGGGACTGATTATTTTATCAGTCCCTTTCTCCATTTTCAGAATAGTTTTCAGGTTATTTCTTGAAACTTTATTTCAAAGTGCTATAATATTATTTATGAAAAAAACATCAGTAAATTTATTAGAAGGTCCGATTTTACGGGCGATGATTGCTTTTGCGATACCGGTTATGATAGCAAATATTTTTCAGCAACTCTATAATACGGTAGATATTATGATTGTTGGTAGATTCCTTGGAGAAGAATCCCTTGCTGCTGTTGGAGCTACTGCTGCGATATTTGAGCTTGTAGTTGGTTTTGCATTAGGTACAGGAAATGGTATGGGTATAGTTATTGCCCGTTATTATGGTGCAGGAGACTATGAAAAGTTAAAGAGTGCTGTAGCTGTTATGTTTGTTATAGGTGGAGTATTGAGCATTATAATTGCCGTATTAGGTAATTTTGCTTTATATCCATTATTGAAATTACTTGGGACACCAAGTAATATTATTGCTCAGTCTTATGAGTATATTTATCTTATAGTAGTATTTGTAGGTGTTACTCTTGCGTATAATTTATGTGCTGGACTACTTCGAGCAGTAGGAGATAGTAAGGCTGCATTATATTTTTTAATTTTTTCAGCAATTGTTAATACTGTATTAGACATATATTTTATTGCATACTTACATATGGGTGTGCGCTCGGCTGGGGTAGCAACTATTATTTCACAAGGAGTGTCTGCTGTATTGTGTTTTATTTATATTCGCAAAAAAACTCCGTTTTTAATACCATCTAAAAAACATTTTGCATGGAATAAAAAACTTTATGCTGATTTATTGGGGCAAGGTATTTCTATGGGGCTTATGTTTTCTGTTGTTTCGATTGGAACTTTAATTTTGCAAACTTCGATTAATGCCTTAGGTTCAACGATTATCAGTGCTCAGACAAGTGCTAGAAGAATAATGATATTTGCACTTCTTCCAATAATAGCTATGAACGCGACTGTAACAACCTTCACATCGCAGAATTTTGGTGCGAGACAATATAGACGTATTGTTGAAGGTCTTCGACAAGCAATGGCTATTGCGATTACTTGGTCAATTTTTATTAGTATTGTATTATTTTTTGCTAGTCCATATCTAAATGAACTTGTCACAGGAAGCAATGATGAAGAATTAATTTATCAAGCTTCATTATATCTAAAAATTAGTTCAGCATTTTATCCGATATTAAGTGTATTAGTAATATTAAGAAATGCCTTGCAAGGATTAGGACAAAAGATGATGCCACTAGTTTCAAGTATTATAGAAATGCTAGGGAAAATATTATTTGTAATATTTATTATTCCAAGTGCAGGATATTTAGGAGTAATATTTGTAGAACCTATTCTATGGGTTGTAATGGCAGCTCAATTGTATTATGCATTTAGGAAAGAACCCGTCATTCGTTCATTGAAGAAAAAGAGTGAGTAGAAAGCTGGGAGTAGTACCCAATTAACAAAATAGAGAAGTAATTCTAAAATTAAGATTTTAGGGTTGCTTCTTTTTGTACTTCATGATTAGAAAAATATATTACCTTAGAAGTGAAAAAGATATACTCAAATTAGTGCAGACAATTATTGCAAAAACTAAGGATGAAGGGGGAAAAGCAGGTGAGGATTTTTGGGTCAAAGCCGAAAAACTCTACTATACAGCTCTTATTGGATATATCTTCTATGAAGCTCCAAGAGAAGAAAAGAACTTTGCGACACTACTGGATATGATAGATGCTTCAGAAGTCAGGGAAGATGATGAAACATATATGAATCCCATTGATAGACTGTTTGAAGCTTTGGAAAAGAAAGAGACTACACATTTTGCAGTTAAGTAATATAAAAAGTACAAACTTGCTGCTGGAGTTATAGAATTAAGAAGAACACTTCATCACTATTTGAGTGAAAGATGTTTTGCTTAATTCTTTTTTTATTGTTTGAAAGGAGTGATTTATGATAAAAGGCTTGGAAAAACTAAATGACAGACAAAAAGAAATCCTATTCAAAACTAATGAACTCCATAAAAATGCAGTCGGTAATGATTACAAAGATGGAATCAGCATTGTAAAGGTATGGTTGGAAAAAGGAGTTGTTTGTGTAAGGCTGAAAAATGAAGAATGGTATCACTATACCTATTCCTATACTTGGTATTAAGAATCCCGGCGAAAGGAGGGTATCGTGAAAAACTACGAGAAAATAACCGCCTTGTATGAAAGGTTAAGCCGAGACGATGAACTACAAGGCGAGAGCAATTCGATTGTCAATCAGAAGAAAATCTTGGAAGAATACGCAAAGAAAAATCATTTGGAGAACATTATTCATTTTACCGATGACGGAATTAGCGGAACACAGTTTGATTGTCCGGGATTTATGGCAATGATGAACGGAGTCAATCAAGGAAATATTGGTTGTATCATTGTAAAAGATATAAGCAGACTTGGCAGAGATTATCTCAAAGTCGATCAATGTATGGAGATACTAAGACAAAAGGGCGTAAGACTAATCGCCATCAATGACAATGTAGATAGTTTCTACAGAGAAGATGATTTTACTCCCTTTAGAAATATCATGAATGAATGGTATGCAAGAGATGCATCAAGAAAAATCCAATCGACTTTTAGGTCAAAAGGTGAAAGTGGGAAACATACTGCAAGCACACCGCTTTATGGCTATATCAAAGATGAAAGAGATAAAAACAAATGGATAGTAGATGAAAAAGCAGCCGAAGTAGTAAGACGAATATTTAATATGATCATGCAAGGTAATGGTCCGTATCGAATAGCAAAGGTATTGGAGAGTGAAAAAGTAGATATACCCGCCTATCATCAACAGAAATTAGGATATGGGCTATATCAAAGCAAAAACTTTGAACATTCCTATCGTTGGTGCAGCTCAACCATAGCAAGCATTTTAAAGAAACAAGAATACTTGGGGCATACAGTCAATTTCAAGACAAGAAAGCATTTCAAGGACAAGAAAAGTAAATATGTATCGGAAGATAACTGGCTTATTTTTAAAAACACGCATGAACCAATCATAGACTAAGAAAGCTTTGACAATGTGCAAAGGATAAGAGGAAATGTAAAAAGGTATCCTGACGGTTGGGGAGAATATCCCCCACTCACAGGACTAATGTATTGTGCAGATTGTGGGAGCAAGATGTATGTTCATAGAACAAGTAACTATAAGAATATTCCATATTACACTTGTAGTGCCTATACCAAAACCCCTTGCGACACACTTTGCCCATCAGCACACAGAATAAAAGCAGAAGCGGTCTTAAACCATATTAGGGAAACACTAAAAGATATTAAAAAATACCTTGATGAAGATAATAAAGACTTTATCCGTTCCATTCAAAATGAAATGAAAGAAAAGGAAAAAATAGAGATAGAAAAGAAAAAGATAAGATTAACGGAAAGCCAAAACAGACTTCAGGAACTTGAACGACTTATGTGCAGAATTTACGAAGATATGATCCTGAATAAAATACCGAATAATCGCTATGAAATCCTTAATAATCAATATGAAACGGAGCAGGTAACTTTAAGTAAAGAAATTAAGGATTTGGAGCATCAGATATCAAGATATAAAAAAGAAATAGACAGAGCAAGAAAATTTATATCTCTTATCAGTCGTTATGAAAACTTTGATGAACTTACAACTACAATGATAAATGAGTTTGTAGAAAAAATTATCGTACATGAAAGAGACAGAAAAGGAAGTCAGACATCAAAGCAAAAGATAGCAATTTACTTTAATTTCATAGGTAATTATGAACTGCCACAGGCGGAGTTAAGCGAAGAGGAAAAACAAAAACTTGAGGAAGAAGAAAGAAAAATCGAAGAAAGAAAAGACAAGCTACACCAAAATTACCTGAAACGAAAAGCAAGCGGAAAACAGAAAGAGTATGAGGATAAATATAAGAAAAAGGAGAGAGCAGAAGAAACGGGAGAAAATAAAGGTTTTGAAAAGAGTTGGGATACCTTTAAGTGAGTATAAAGAGTTAAATACAAAAGAAGCCCTCAATTAGGCTTCTTTATGTATTTAATCAGAAAGATTATTTTTCGCATATTTTTTTATGTCTTTGGGATAAAATCCCTTATATTTTTTGAAGTATGTACTAAATTTACTGTGAGAGGAATATCCTACAGCCTCTGCTATATCCTGAATTTTAAGGGTAGAGTTCAGTAGGAGTAATTCCGCCATATTCATTCGCCGTCTTTGAGTATATTCTGTAATTGTACATTGATATTTTTGCTTAAATAATTTTTTTAGTTTTGTGCCGCTCATAGTGGATATTTTTTCCAAAGTATCTTGTGAGATAGATGTTGCATAATGATCGTCTATATAATTGGCGACATTTTTCAAAGCCTCATCATCGGCAATAGATAGTGGATTGGTGTACTTATTTAAAAAAGAGTCTATTGTAATACTTAACCATTCCTTTGCCTTTGACTCAAAAAAGATTTCAGCAGCAGGAGATTCCATCTTGCAATTAAGGATATCTTTTGCGATTCTTTCCAAAGGTTTGTTTATTATAGTGCTGGCATTTAAAAATAAATCTTCATAGTTACAGACTTTATTCTTATAAGAGGACAGGCATTGCTCTATCATGGACTGATTGAAATTTATACCGATTCCTAAATAAGGAGAGTTTTTGTGAAGTATAAACCTATAGTCTTTAGAATTTTTTGTATTTATAATATAAAGTGAATTTGAAGAAAGATTTTGATAAGGATTAAAACATTCACCGTTTGCTGTAACTAAATAAGATGAATAAAAGGAATAGAAATTATCCAAACCAGAAAGACTTGTATGGATAATTTCTTCTTTTATGAAAACATCATAAATATCAATAGTGAAATTATCGCCCTCGTAAAACCAATATATGCCTTCTGTATTATCCGTGCTAAAACGGAATTCATGTCCTACAGTGGAGTATTTTGTATTATCGATAGATTCGTCTGTTGAAAAAAAGTTTTTAACAAAGTTATAAAAATCACTCATATTATACCTCCGTGCTTTATATTTTATCCCGAATAGACATTATCCCGAATAGACTTAGTTAGCCATATCTAATTGATTGAAATCCTTATTTATTATATAATAAATAACAGATAAAAACAAGAAAAAACTATGCGTATTGCAAAAAAGTTTGAAAACAAGCCTCTAAAATCAGTCTAAAAAGGCTATTTATAGGGTTTGCTAATTTTAAGAAAAAGGAGGAGTTGTTCAGTGAACAATAAGAAGAAATCAATACTGAAAAGACTAATGCCTTACGGTGGTAAAAAAAGTTTTTTACTCTATATTGCTATGGTTATGTCTGCTATATCAGGTGTCATGGTTTTGATGCCTATGGTATATATTCATAGAATTGTAAATAACTTAATTTTAAATGGGATGGTGAATTTTGATTATGTAAAGGAAAATTCAATTTATGCAGCAGTCTTTGCCGGTCTGGGGCTATTCATATACCTAATAGGTTTAATTTTATCCCATATTTTTGCATTTGAAGTGGAAGATAACATTATTAAGACTTCCGTAACAAAACTAATAAACAAACCGCTTGGGTATTTCGATGACAAAGAAAGTGGAAGGATAAGAAATGTAATTGTGTCCGGAGCGTCTGAAACCCATTCTTTTTTAGCGCATCAACTTCCTGATATGGCGATGACCATTATATCGCCAATCGTTCTGCTTGTATTTTTCTTCGTGTTTAACTGGAAGTTAGGACTTGCCAGTATGATACCGATGATTATCGGTATGACATTGATGTCATCTATGATGACAGCCGAAACAAAAAAAATGAAAGATGAGTATTATGCAGGACTTTCCAATTTATCTTCTCAGACAGTGGAATATGTTCGAGGAATTCCTGTTGTTAAAACATTTGCACAAAGTGTTGAGAGCTTTGATAAGTTATATTCGTTAATCATAAAAATAAAAGACAATGTACTTAAGCTTACTATGAGTTATACGAATAAAATGTCGTGGTTTGAAACCGTTTCTACATCGACGGCATTTTTCTTGGTACCTGTGGCATTACTCTTAATAAAATTTAATGGAAACTTATCTAATGTAGTTGCAGATTCTGTTATTTACTTCCTAATAGGACCGGCATTTGCTACTTTTATTATGAGAACTGCGACGATTACACAATTCAGTTATTTTGCGGAACTTGCTTTAGATAAAATTGAAAATATACTTGAGTTTGATGATTTTGTTTATGGAAATAAAACAAGTTCTGATGTTGGGATAGAGTTTAAAAATGTAAGCTTTTCTTATGAAGATGAAAATGTATTAGACGATATTTCATTTAAGGTGAATAAAGGAGAACGAGTTGCTTTAGTCGGATCATCAGGCAGTGGTAAAACTACTATAGCAAGGCTTGCTGCACGATTTTACGATATTAAAACAGGTGAAATTTATATTGGAGGAATTAATATAAAAGATTTTGAAAAAGAGGGTTTAATGAGAAAAATTGCTTTTGTTTTTCAAAACTCTAAACTATTTAAAATGAGTTTAAGAGATAATCTTTTAATCGGAAAGCCTGATGCAACTAATGAAGAAATTGACAATGCCTTAATCAATTCAGGGTCTAAAGATATTATTAAAAATTTAGATAAAGGACTTGATACTGTTTACGGAACTAAAGGCACATATTTTTCAGGAGGAGAAGCTCAAAGGATTTCTATAGCGAGAGCTTTTCTGAAAGATGCAGATATTATCATTTTAGATGAAGCTACAGCCTTTGCAGATCCTGAAAATGAACATTTGATTCAAGAGTCTTTTAAGAAACTATCAAAAAGCAAGACAACATTGATGATTGCTCATAGATTATCTACAGTAGTAGATGCGGATAAAATTCTTGTTATTGATAGGGGGAAAATTGTAGAAGAAGGCAAGCATTCAGATTTAATAGGTATGAATGGGCATTACAAAAAACTTTGGGAAGAATATCAAAAATCCGTAAATTGGAAGATAGGAGGTTAAACATATGGTTTCTTATTTTATGAAAAAATATGCGATGTCAGAAAAAGGCGCTCTTAACTTAAAAAAAGCCATATTTTCACACACGCTTGTTAATTTAACTAAATTGTTCGCACCAATGATCGCTTTTATATTTCTGTTTCAGTATATAGGCATTTTAAAAAGTATTGAGAGCTACAATTTTACTTCTGTTCATTACATTGCACTAATTGTAGTAATGATGATTGTGATGTTCTTAATAGCGAGGTGGGATTATGTAAGACTTTACACCAATGTGTACAACGAGAGTGCAAATTCAAGAATTGAGTTAGCGGAAAGGTTAAAGAAATTACCTCTTTCTTATTTTGGTAAAAGAGATTTGGCAGACCTTGCGGAAACCATGATGAATGACATGAACTTATATGAAACAATTTTTTCTCATGCTGTACCTCATATATATTCAACGGCTATATCCACAAGTATTATTGCTTTAATGCTTATCTTCTATAATTGGAAACTTGCACTTGCAGCCCTTTGGGTAATTCCAATTTCTATTTTGATTATATTTTTATCAAAGAAAAGTCAGAAAAAAATAGTACAAGGCTGGATAGATGATAATCGTAAGGTTTTTGATAATCTACAGGAAAATATAGAGCAGATAGAGCAAATAAAATCTTACAACTTAGAAGATAGGATGTTAAATGATTTTTTTGAAAAATTAAATGCATCCACAAAACAGAAGACGAAAGGTGAAGTTGTTGCCGGAACACTTACAGGAATAGCTACTGCAATTTTAAAGCTTGGAATTATAAGTGTTGCCGTTATCGGCGTCAACATGCTTATGGCAGGGGAGGTAAGTGTGCTGGTTTATATCGCATTCTTAATGCTTACAGCAAGTATTTATCTTCCTATAGAAGGAATAATCACCTTTATGTCAATGATAGTTATGCTTGATGCGGTTGTAGGGAGAATAAAGGAAATAAAGACCATGCCTGTTCAAGAAGGAAAAAAAGATATTGACATTAAAAATTACGATATTGAGTTCAAGGATGTTTATTTCGGATATGATGATTATTCTGTAATAAATGGTGTGAGCTTTACTGCAAAGCAGGGTGAAATCACTGCACTAATCGGTTCAAGTGGAAGCGGAAAAACAACTCTCACCAAGCTTGCTGCAAGATTTTGGGATATAGATAAAGGAAAGATTTTGATAGGAGGAGAGGACATCGGTAAAATTGATCCGGAAACACTCTTTAAAAATTTCTCTATCGTTTTCCAAGATGTTATTCTTTTTAATTCAAGCATAAAAGATAATATAAAAATCGGTAAAAAAGATGCTACAGATGAAGAGATTATAAGAGCGGCTAAAATAGCAAGATGTTATGAATTTATAGACAAAATGCCGGATGGAATAGATACAGTAATAGGTGAAAACGGACAAAGACTTTCAGGCGGAGAAAGACAAAGAATCTCAATAGCAAGGGCAATACTAAAAGACGCACCAATCATATTGCTTGATGAGGCTACAGCATCTCTGGATGTTGAAAATGAAAGTCTAATTCAAGAGGCTTTATCTGAACTTATAAAAGAAAAAACGGCAATTGTTATTGCTCATAGATTAAGAACAATAAGAAATGCAAACAAAATCGTTTTATTAAATGCCGGAAAAATAGAAGCGATAGGGACAGATGAAGAACTTTGTAAAAGCTCGGAATTTTATAAAGCAATGCTTAGAAAATCAAATATTCAGTGAAAACTTATTTAGGAGGAAAATATAAAAATGGAAAAATTAAGAATTAAAGATTTAGTTACGATAGGTGTATTTACAGTAATATATTTTGTACTTATGTTTGCTTCGGGAATGATTGGTATTGTACCGATTTTATACTTGGCATACCCTACACTGGCAGGCATTATAACAGGAATAGTTATAATGCTCTTTATGACAAAAGTTCAAAAATCATGGGGATTATTTATACTTGGGTTGATTTGTAGTCTTGTAGTAATTGCAATGGGAAATACATATGTAATATTGATACATGCTGTAATCAGTATGGCAATTGCGGAACTTTTAAGAAAAAAAGGAGAATATAAATCATTTAAATTTAATATGCTCTCATTTGCCGTATTCAACACTTGGATTTGTGGTTTCCTTATGCAAGTTTTGTTGGCTAAAGACAAGGTTATTAAACTGGCTGAAACAGGCGGTATGGGTCACGATTATATAATGAAGCTCATAGCACTTTTGAATTATCGCAGTATGGTATTGGTATATATCGGTGCTGTTGTCGGCGGGATACTCGGCGCATATATCGGTAAAGTCTTTTTGAAAAAGCATTTCGAAAAAGCGGGTATTGTATAATGCCCGTTTCTTTAGACAATCCATATAATCCCAATCCAATTAGTAAAATTTTAGTAAGTTTTTCACTTGGATTTGCTGTATTTTATAAAGTAAATACCTATTTTGAATGGGGAATTGTGCTTCTTATTTCATTTCTTTTTTTAGTGAATGGATTTAAGAAAGAAGCCTTAAAAAACATATCATTTTTTGGGGTTCTTTCTTTGATACCTAATCTTGATGTAATTAGAAATATGAATGCGATTTTAATGATGTTTTTTATGCTATTTGCTGTATGTAAGATGTTTTATCTTCCATTTAGTGCGGGAAGTTTTTTTTTAAAAACATCGGATGTAGGAAGTGTAATATCCTCAATGGATAAAATGAATTTGCCTCGTACTGTTTCTATACCAATTGCTGTAATGTTTAGGTTTTTTCCTTCATTTAGGGAAGAAAGTCACAATATAAAACTTGCTATGAAAATAAGAGGTATTACATTTAAAAATCCAATTTTATACATCGAGTATGTAATTGTGCCTTTACTTGTTATATCTTCTAATATTTCTGATGATATTGCAAAGGCAGCAGAAACAAAATGTATTGAAAATCCTGTTAAAAAGACAAGGTACATATCCGTCAAAACGAAAATAGTTGATTTTGTTTATGTGCTTTCAATATTGATTATGGTTATAGGAGGAGCTTTATGGTAGAAATTGAAAATTTATCTCTATCTTATGGAAATTCTCCTAAAGTGTTAAAAAACATTTCTTTAGATGTAAAAAAAGGTGAATGTGTATTATTTACTGGGAAAAGTGGTAGCGGAAAATCTTCAATTATAAATTCTATCAATGGGTTAGCTGTACGATATGATGGAGCTTCTATGGGTGGAACCATCAGGATTGATAATAAAGATATTAAAAACCTCGAATTATACGAAATATCGCTCTTAGTATCAAATGTATTTCAAAATCCAAAGACACACTTTTTCAATATAAATACTACTCTTGAATTACTTTTCTATTTGGAGAATATAGGGCTTTCAAAAAAACAAATGGATGAAAGACTAAATGATATGTTGGATTTGTTTCCGATAAAACATCTTTTAAATAGAGATATTTTTAAGCTTTCGGGTGGAGAAAAGCAGATTTTATGTATTGCTGCAAGTTATATATCTGGAACGGAAATCATTGTTTTAGATGAGCCTTCATCAAATCTTGATGAAGAAAACATTCTAATCATAAAAGAAATGCTTATAAAACTTAAAGATAAGGGGAAAACTCTTATAATCTCAGAACATAGAATATTTTATCTAATGGATATTGTAGATAGAGTTTTTTTGATTAAAGATGGGGAAATACAAAAGGAATATACTCAAATAGATTTTATGAAAATACCGTCTGAAAAGCTAAAGAAGTTAGGTTTAAGAAATAAGAATAGAGTAAAACTTACAGTACCCGAAAATCAAAATAAGGGAAATTTAGAAGTGAAAAACATTGAATTTAAGTTTAATGGCATAGATAAAAAATTGCATTTAAAAGACCTCTCTTTTGAAATGGGAAAAATTTACGGCATAGTAGGAACAAACGGACTTGGTAAATCCACTTTGCTCAGATGCCTTATAGGCTTAGAAAGAAAATCGAAGGATGAAATCTATTTGGACGGCAAAAGACTTTCAAAATCAGATAGGCTAAAAATATCATCCCTTGTAATGCAGGATGTTAATTATCAGCTTTTTACCGATTCTATTGCAAGTGAAGTAAGTCTTGGAATAAAAAATATTGAAAGTAGTTATGTTGAAAATATTCTGAAAAAACTTGATTTATATGAATCAAAAGATCGTCATCCAATGAGCTTGTCAGGTGGACAAAAGCAAAGGGTAGCAATTGCATCTGTACTATGTAAAAAATCTAAACTTATGTTTTTTGATGAACCTACCAGTGGAATGGATTATTGCAATATGATGAACATATCCCATCTAATCAACGAATGTAAAAGTGATAAGAAAATAATATTTATTGTTTCACATGACCAAGAATTTTTAAATTCGATAGCTGACAATGTTATATATTTGTAAATATCCATAGAGATACTCATATTTGAAAAATCAAAATAAAGGAGATTTAAAGATGTAAGGAGATAAAAATATGAAATATCATGATATGATAATAGAAAATATAAGTGTATGTGAATTTCTTTTATCGTGTGAAAGTAAGATATTTTGTTTAGGAAAATTTTTATGCGTTATTAAATAATATAATAGAAAAAGAATACATTTCTAAAAGAGGACTTTTTACGCCAAAGTGTAGAAGTCCTCCTTTTTTATTCTGGCTCTTTGTCAAGTTCGGGGCATGGGAAAAATTCACTCTAGAAATCTAGGCAGCATTTTACTACTTAGATTTTTTCTTATTTTCTTTAAGTTTGATATTATTTTTATACTCAGAAACAAATAATCTAGACATAATTAAAATGTGTAATCTGAAATTACTAAAGCTAGAATATCCATAACATACTCTCTTTAGTAGTTTTATTTTATTATTAACTCCTTCTAATGGACCATTAGAATACTCATATTTTACAGCGTTAAGCATATACTCTTTGTGCTTTTTCATAGTATTTATAGCTTTAGATACACCTCTAGATAATCCTCTAGTATCCATATCTATATACTTCTCTAATTCTGCAGAATCTTTAGTCTTAATAGCTTCTCTTATCTCATGTACTCTCTCATAGCTAGCTGTAAATTCAGCATCTATAGCTAATATATAATCTAATACTTCTTTTCTAGTTACATAGCGTTTAAAGCTTCTAGAATAGAATGTTTTTGTTGAATTCACTTTGTCTCTATCTTCTAATATTACTTTCCAAAAATTCTTTAGAATAGTGTAAGTAGAGCCTTTTTTATTTTTATATTGATTCATTAGTTTTACTCTAGCTTTGTTTAATTCTCTATTAATATTTTGAACCATATGGAATCTGTCTATTATTATTTCAGCGTTAGGAAACATCTCTCTAATCATATTCATATAAGGAGGGTAAATATCTATACAGATCGTTTTAACTTTCTTTCTTACTTTTCTTGGATATCTCATAAAGTATTGTTTTAATATATGTTGTGTTCTTCCATCTACTATATCTATAAAATCATGTATTTTAGCACCTAAGAATACGAGGCTTATTCCATTTTTACTATTTTTAGTAGATTTTATTTCATCGAAACATAGTTGCTTTGGTAAGTTTGAATGAGTCTTAATTCCTAATACTTCTCTTCATGATACTACTGTAGATACTGATACATTACTTAATTCAGATATATCTTTAAAAGATAATGTTTTAGCTAGATTCTTCATAATATAAAATATAAGATTTTTAGATATACGATGGATCAGGCGGTAGCTGATGGTTTAACAGTGCCAATTAAATATCACCCTAGAATAGCAAAAGTATTGTTAGATGAAAATAAAGTAAAACAAATAGAATCTTATTATGAAAAATGTGCTGAAGAGGGTGCTACAAAAGAAGATATTGAAGCTAGTAAACGAGCTATGAGTTCAATGGAAATCATTTTAGGAGAAGATTCTCGTTTAGAAAGATTAGCCAAAGATATTTATGAGCATTATACTTCTTCTTGTGAAAATAATCCAGACAGAATTCAAAAAGCAATGGTAGTTTGTTCTAATAGAGAAATTGCATTTAACTTACTGAAGAAATTTGAACAATTGTATCCTACATGGTTTGAAAAGAAAAAAGTTCCAGAGGGGATAGAAGTAACATCTGAGGAATTGAAAAAAATAAAACCAATGCCGACTATTGCTATTGTGGCAAGTGTAGGGAAAATCGACCGTGAAGAAATGTATAATTATCTGGGGGGAGGAAAAAATGATAGTCGTTCTGAAGAACTAGATATTATATTTAAGCATGATAAGTCAAATTTCAGAGTAGTTATCGTTGTAAATATGTGGATAACTGGATTTGATGTTCCTACACTAACATACCTATATAATGACAAACCTTTAAAGAAACATCTTTTAATCCAAACTATAAGTAGAGTTAATAGAAAATATCCAGATAAAGAATATGGATTAATTATAGATTATATAGGAATACGAAAAAATATGAGAGAAGCCCTAAAAACTTATGGTGGAGACACATCTATTGCACCTACAAAGGACGATGTTTATCAGGCTAAGGGTGCATTTATAGAAGAACTAGAAATTTTGAAGAGATTGTTTTCTAATTATGATTTGTCACCGTTCATAAGTGCTGAGTATAATCCGATAGAAAGGTATACATTATTAGCTTCAGCAGCTGAATATGTATTCTCATCTCTAGAAAAATTAAATATTGAATCTAGTGGAAAGATAAGGGGGGTATTGTTTAAAACATATTTTTTGAAGACAGTAAAAAGAATGAAAGCAGCTTATGATATTTGTCAACCATCTGGAGAATTAAATGAAAAAGATATGGCTTTAGTTCGGTGTTTTATGGCTATAGCAGGATTTGTTCGTAAGATGAGTGGTACAAGTGATATAGATGCAGATTCTATGAATAGAGATGTGTCAAAAATGATCGAGGAAGTTTTAAAATATAATGAAGTAGAAAGTATATTAGAAAATGGAGAAGAAGAGGTAGGAGAGATTCAGGAATTGACGTCTCAAGATATTATAACAATGCCTACAAAACAGGCTTTAGAAATATTAGAGAAAATGAAGAAGAGTCGAGAAAGTTTCAGAAAATTAGGATTAACTTTTGAGGAAAAAGCATTTTACGATATTTTAATAGCCATGCGAGATAAATATAATTTCGATTATGGAAAGGACGTTGTTATAGAGGGTGTAGTAATTAATGAGAAATGTAAAGAGTTATCTAAGAAAATTAAAGAGGAAATAGATACAAAATCTTCTTTTGCTGATTGGTTAAATAATCAGAATGTTAGAAATGAATTGCAACTATCTATAAAAATCTGTTTAGCTAAAAATGGATATCCACCAAAATATGATAATGAAGTTTTCAATAAAGTAATGGAACAAGTTGAGAATTTTTCGGAGCATTCATTAAGAAATAATAAAATTCTAAAAGAGAAAAAAGAAGTAAGAGAAGTAGCGGAAGATAAACTAAAATATAGTGAAGATATTGTAGATTAATTAGGTTTATATTTACAATACTTCAGTTCTTTATTACTAATTATAAAAGCTCATCGAATTGGCGATGGGCTTTTATCTTTTTTTACTGCAAACACCATACTCACATGATATAATAGTAAGGTATGTAAAATAAAACGATAAGGTGACAGAATGAATAAATTAAAACAATTATTAAATGAAAAAAAATATTTAATTATGGGAATATTGAACTTTACTCCTGATTCTTTTTCGGATGGTGGAGATTTTTATGATGTGGAAGCTGCGATAGAAGGTGTTCATAAGATGGTAGCTGAAGGTGCGGATATTATTGATATCGGTGCCGAATCGACTCGTCCAGGTTCTACTGTAGTTAGCGAGAAGGATGAACTTGCTAGATTACAAAGTGTATTTCCAACATTAAGAAAAACATTCCCTGATGTGTGCTTTAGCGTTGATACGTATAAGCCTAATGTAGCTGAATACATGATTGAAGTAGGAGTAGATGTACTAAATGACGTAAATGGTGCTAAAGGAAGTAGTATGGCTGATGTCGCTGCTAAACATGATATTCCTATCTTTATTATGCACAATGGTGGTGTAGAAGAAGGGCAAGAGATTGAACAAGTTGTACGTGAATTAGGCGAGAGCGTTGATATTTGTCTAAATGTAGGTGTGAAGAAAGAAAACATAATCGTCGATCCTGGAATGGGATTTGGTAAAACTGCAGAAGCTAACTTAGAAATTACACGAAAACTAGAATTACTTAATTCACTAGGTTGTGAAATTTTATATGCGGTAAGTAGAAAGAGAACTACAGATTATGTGCTAGGTGGTAATAGTAATCCGAAGGATAGAGATATAGTAAGTGCGGCTTTATCATTAGAAGCGGTGAAACGAGGAGCTAGAATGGTACGTGTTCATAATGTAAAAGTTATGAAAGAAGCATTAATAACTTATGAAATAATTAATGGCTAATCTAATAAAAGGAGGTTAAAATGAAGAATACATTTGTTTATAATAATCATTTAGAAGCGAAGAAAGTTCTTAGTACGCTCGAGAGTGAATTAGAAATGTGTGATGAATTTATTTTCAGCGTGGCATTTATTTCAGAAAGTGGTTTGACTAGTTTGCTTCAGACTTTGAAGAATTTGGAAGAAAAAAATATCCGTGGAAAGATTTTAACGACGAATTATTTATATTTTAATACTCCTAAAGTATTAGAGAAATTGTCTAATTTTAAAAATATCTCTCTAAAGATTTATGATTGTGTAGAAAATAAACACGGGTTCCACACTAAAGGTTATTTATTTAGATATGGCGATTCATGGAAAGTGCTAATGGGAAGTTCTAACTTAACGAGTGCAGCACTGACGATAAATAAAGAATGGAATACCTTTATTGAAGGAGATAGGATTCTAACTGATAATATCTTAGATGAGTTTAATAGTTTATGGGAGAAATCCAAGTCTTACTCTGAAATAAAAGATAAGTATGTTGAAGAATTCGCTAGTAATCAGATTGAGACTGTTACTAAGAAAATTATTTTCGAGGAAATTAAACCGAATAAGATGCAAAGGAGTTTTATAGAAAATTTCGAAAAACTTCGTAATCAAGATAACAAGGGTCTTCTTATTTCTGCGACAGGAACTGGTAAGACGTTTGCGGCTGCTTTTGCGATGAAGAGTATAGGCGCCAAGAGATTGTTGTTTATAGTCCATAGAGAACAAATTGCTCGTCAGGCGTTGGAGACATTCAAGACTATTTTTGGAACTAGCCGTAGCTATGGTCTACTTACAGGTAAAGAGAAAAATATAGAAGCAGATTTCATTTTTTCTACAGTTCAAACTATGTCTAAAGAAGATATTTTTAAGAGTTTTAACGATAGTCATTTTGATGAAATTATAATAGATGAGGTACATAGGGCAGGGGCTGACAGTTATCTTAGATTGATGGATTATTTCAAACCGACATTTTATCTAGGGATGACGGCAAGCCCTGATAGAACCGATAGTTTTAATATTTATGAATTATTTAACAATAATATCGTTTATGAAGTTCGTTTAAAAGAAGCAATGGAAAATTCATTATTATGTCCGTTTCATTATTTCGGGATTAGTGATCTAGAAGTTGATGGTAAGGTTATTGACGAACTGAGCGAGTTTTCAAATCTAGTGTCTAATGAACGTGTTGAGCATATTATAAGTAAAATTAATTATTATGGCTATTCAGGAGATAGGATAAAGGGGCTAGTTTTCTGTTCGTCAAAACAAGAAGCTAAGGTACTGAGTGAAGAATTTAACACACGTGGGTACAATACTACTAGTTTAACAGGGGAAGATAGTCAAGAACGACGTGAACATGAGATTTCTAAGTTAGTTGCGAATGATGGTGATATGTTAGACTATATATTTACCGTAGATATTTTCAATGAAGGGGTAGATATACCAGAGGTTAATCAGGTAATAATGTTAAGACCCACTCAAAGTTCTATTATTTTTATTCAGCAGTTGGGTCGTGGTTTGCGAAAATCTGCGAATAAAGATTTTGTGGTAATAATAGATTTTATAGCCAATTATAAAAATAACTTTTTAATCCCTGTGGCTCTATCTGGAGACAATAGTTATGATAAAGATACTGTTAGGAAGTTTTTATCTCAGGGGACTAGGTATATTCCGGGGATGTCGACTATTCATTTTGATGAAATCTCTAAACAGAGAATTTATAGTGCGATAGACAATGTGAAGTTAAACACGTGGTTATTCGTTACTGATGAATATAATAAACTAAGAAATAAACTAGGAAGAATACCTACGTATTCAGACTTTGAGAACTATGATGCTATAGATGTTAGAAAGATTTTCGAAGTAGCTGGAAGTTATTATTCATTTTTAACAAAGAAGGAAAAACAGTTTGAATATAGTGGAAAACTGACAAAGACCGCAGAGAATATGTTGAACTTCGTCTCTACTAATTTAATCTTGAGTAAAAAGATAGAAGAACTTATAATTCTACGTTTGTTATTAGATGGTAAGAAGCGTAATATTCTTACAACTTTTGAAGAAATTATGCTAAGAGACTATAATAAATTTATCGCAGATTATGAGTTGGATGTTAGTAGAAAGATACTTACTAACAATTTCGTAACTAGTAGTGTCACTAAGAAGAAGTTTCATGATTGTATATTTTTAGATGAGAATGTTACTGAAATAAGAATGTCTAAAGAATTCGAAGAACAGTTGCAATCAGAGATTTTTAGGGAATTATTACAAGATTTGGTAGACTATGGAATTTACAGATACAATAAATATTACAAAGATAATTTATACAAAGACACTAATTTTGTATTGTATGAGAAATATAGTTTCGAAGATATTTGTAAGTTATTCTCATGGGGCATAAACTACGTGCCACTTGCTATAGGTGGTTATAAGTATGATGAAAGAACAAAGACTTTACCAGTGTTTATTAATTATGATATTGATGAAAATTCATTTAACCGTGATTATACGCATGGATTTTTACCAGATAATGGTTTTACTTCGATGTCGAAGCCGAGAAGAAATTTAGAATCGAAAGAGTGCGACTATTTCTATAATAATGAAACAAAAATCTATCTATTTATGAGGAAAAATAAAGATGATAAAGATGGAGCACGAATATTTTATTTCCTAGGTGAGATGAAGACGACAGGAGAGCCTAAATTAGTAGCTAGAGAAAGAAGCGGAGATACTGTAATTCAGTTCTTTTATAAAATACAGACACCAATTCGTGAAGATATGTATGAATATTTCACGAGGGATAGAATATAAAATATAATAGATTAAAGAGTAACTAAGACGAATTTGAGTTCATGGGAATAGAATTTCATTTAGTTGCTCTTTTTTATTTTGTACTGTGGGGAATATATTGAGTATATTTTGGTTATTGAAAACTTTACAGTTTGATTGTAAAATATAAAATAATATAGGAGGTGGTATTCGATGAATATTTTCTTGAAAAATAAACTCTATAGGTTATTCACTATTTCATCGGCATTTGGGAATGCTGGTAGGACGTTATTTGATATTGCGTTTATTATTTATGCGACAAGTTTACCGAATCCAGAATTAGCTGTGAGTATAGTTTCGATAGCTACGACATTGCCTTATATTATTTCATTTATCTTAGGATATTTCGCAGATCAGACAAAAGATAAGTACAATAGAATATTATCGACAAGATTTTATCAGTTTTTATTATTTTTATTATTCGCCTTGGTGTGTATTTATGGAGTCCAATGGTGGATTTTTATTGTATTAGTATTTGTAAATGTAGTTGCAGATATTCTAGGTGGTTATAATGGCTATTTATCAATGTCGATTAATACTAGATTAGTACGTAAAGAACAACTAAGTGAAGCATTAGCATTTATTAGTTCTATAAACAATACAATCTCGCTTGGTGGAAAGGCTGTTGGGGTATTCGTTTTAGGACTTTTAAGTTACAATTACTTATACTTTGGTATGTTAAATGCAGCACTATTCTTGATAGCATTTTTAATACTGGCAAAATATAAAAATGTGATGAAAGCAGAGATTGGCAGTTTTAAAATTAATAATAAAGAGAAGGTAAGTACTAAAAGATTTTTAAAAGATACTATTGAAAACTTTAAAATACTCCGTGAGATAAAGAAAATTTATAACTTTGTTTTACTATTCTTAGGGATGAACTTTTACTCATCTGCAATGTTCGCTTTACTTCTAGTAATTTTAGTAAAAAATGAGACCTTACTATTTGGGAATGTAGCATACACTATCACTTTATTAGAAATTGTGGAAGTAGTTAGTACAATTGCCGGAGGAGTTTACCAAATTAGTTTTTATAAAAATATGAGTTTAAGAAATAATGCTATATTAGAAATAATTTTATTCATTATGTACGTAGGAAATCTATTGATACTCCAAAATAAATTTATACTTGTTATTTTAACTGTAATAATAGGTTATTTTGCAGGAATATCGAATCCAAAGCTAGATGCATTGATTTTACAATCAGTGCCTGAGGAAAAACAAACATCAATATATAGTATTTTTAGTACTGTTATTACTATTTCAGTACCAATAGGAACAACAGTAATATTATTTTTCGCTAACGCTATTAGTGCATCATTTGCATTATATAGTTTATTACTATTATTAATTATAGTTTTGATGTATTCATTTAAAGTGAAAGAGTAATTTCCAAGTATCCCCTTAGAGTTTTCTAATGGGATACTTATTTTTCTTGCTTAGTAGGGGTGTATTAAGTAGTTAATAGAATATTTTTTTAGTAATTAAATAATGAAGAAGATTTGAAAAAATTATTCAAAAAAAAATCCCGAAAAATATAGTTATTAGTTGATTTTTATTTTTATACTTGATATAATAGTCGCTAGAGTAATTTTATTACTCCTTACTCTCTAGTAGATTAGAGAGTCGCAAAGACCAAAAGGAGGTAACACACACATGAGAAAATATGAAGTAATGTTTGCTGTTCAACCACGTATCGATGAAGAAGCTAAAAAAGCTGTGGTTGATAGATTCGTAAATATTCTTTCAGAAGGTGCAGAAGCAGTAGAAGTTAAAGATTTAGGTAAAAAACGCCTTGCTTATGAAATCGAAGACTTCAGTGATGCTTACTACTATGTAGTAGAATTAACTTCAGCAACAGATGCGTCTACAAAAGAATTCGATCGTTTAGCAAAAATTAGCGATGACATCATCCGTCACATGGTAGTAAGATTAGAAAAATAAGGGGTGAAATACTATGGTAAATCGTGTAGTATTAGTAGGTAGATTAACTAAAGATCCAGAATTGAGATATTCTAGTTCGAATATTCCAATGCTTTATTTCTCAGTAGCTGTAAACAGAACATTCACTGACCAAAATGGTCAAAGACAAGCAGATTTTATTAACTGTGTAGCTTTTAGAAAGCAAGCAGAAAATATGGCACGTTTCTTAGGACGTGGAAGTCTGATTTCTGTTGAAGGTAGAATACAAACGAGAAATTATCAAGGTAAAGATGGAAACACAGTGTATGTTACTGAAGTAGTAGCAGAAACTGTTCAATTCCTTGAATCTAAAAACAGCTCACATAGTAGACAAAACAATGGTTTTGACTCAATGAGTTTTAATCAACCTCAATCACAACCAGCGTATAATAACAATAATCAAAATTATTATAACAACAATACTAATCAAAACTTTGGACAAGCTAATTCAGCTATGCAAGATTTTATTAATGACAGTTCATCATTCTCTGATTTTGGGGAAAACTTCCCAAGTAATCTAGATGATGACTTCATGCAGGATGTAGTAAATCCGTTTAAAGAAGACTAAAATTACATAGGAGGACATGCACAATGGCAGTAACTAACAATCGTCGTAACAACATGCGTCGTCGTAAAAAAGTATGTTATTTCACTAAAAATAACGTAGAATTTATCGACTACAAAGATGTAGAATTACTTAAAAAATTCATTTCTGAACGTGGAAAAATCTTACCACGTCGTGTAACAGGTACTTCAGCTAAGTACCAAAGAATGTTAACTACAGCAATTAAAAGAGCTAGACACATGGCACTTTTACCATACGTAGTAGACGAAAAATAAGAATAAGAGTGAAAAAGATGAGCTTAGGCTTGTCTTTTTTTTGTGCTTTGATATAATAATAGTGAAATATAGTAAAATATCGATTTGATAGGGGGATAAGTGATGGAATTAAAAAGGTTAGATGAGACTAAAGTATTAAAAGATCCAGTACATAGTTATATTCATATTCATTATGAAGTAATTTGGAATTGTCTTGATAGTAAGGAGTTTCAAAGATTACGTCGTATAAGACAATTAGGGGGAGATTTTCAAGTATATCCAACAGCAGAACATTCTAGATTTTCTCATTCGTTAGGTGTTTATGAGATTGTTAGAAGAATGGTTACAGAGGTTAAGTCTCTTTGCGTTGAATTAACTGAATATGACAAAGTTTGCGTGATGCTTGCTGGATTATTACATGATGTGGGTCATGGTCCATTTTCCCATGCATTTGAGCATGTTACTAATCATAGTCATGAGGAATATACAGCAAAAATAATATTAGGAAATACTGAGCTTAATACTATTTTAAGAGCTGTTTCAGAAAATTTGCCACAAGATATAGTCTCTATTATTCAACATACTCATGAAAATGATATACTTAATCAGATTGTTTCAGGTCAACTAGATGCTGATAGAATGGATTATTTATTACGTGATTCTTATTTTACAGCTACGAGTTATGGACAATTTGACCTTGAAAGAATATTACGTACAATGCGCGTAAGAAAAACAAATGAAGGTAGGAAGGTAATTGTAGTTAAATATACTGGTATTCACAGTGTAGAAGACTATATTATGGCGAGATATCAGATGTATTGGCAAGTTTATTATCATCCTGTAGCTAGAAGTTATGAGGCGGTATTTATTCAACTATTTAACAGATTGAAAGATATTTTCAAAGTAGATAAAGATTATTTTGAAGACATGAAGGTGTTGATTCCATTCTTAGAGAAATCTGAAGTGAGTGTAGAGGAATATTTTAAACTGGATGAAAATTCATTATTGTATTGTTGTGCTCTTATTCAAGATAAAGAAGATAAAATTGCTGCTGATTTAGCAAGAAGATTACAAAACAGAAATTTATTTGAGTATGTAGATTATGATGAAGAGAATTTAGCTCAGATAAAAAATATGCTTAAGGAAAATAACTTGGATGAGCGCTATTATTTAAAAATTGAGAGTATAGAAGCAAGTGTTTATAGTCCATATAAAGGAAGAAAGATATTAATTGAAAAATTAAATGGTGATATAGTCGCCTTAGAAAAAGCTAGTACTATAGTGGAGTCTATAACTAAAGGGCAGACTAAAAAAGAGGGGACTATATTTTTCCCGAAATAATATGAAGATCAAGGTAATTGGTATGGGAGTGACTCAAAAATCGTGATTTCAGAGAAATCGATTTTTTAGAGTCACCCCCGCACAGTTTATTAGACATCTAAAAAGCTTTTATAAAGCGAATTTAGATGTCAATAAACCACTGCGTCTATGAGTTCTCATATACACTTTGTTAAAATTTAGGACTTTTGGGTCAGCCCCTTGATTTTTAAATATTAGATGCTTATAAATTACTCTTGAATATTTCCTATTTTTAAATTATCAGAAAATGAAAAGGTTTTAATTTACTATTGATTTTAATTTTCTGAAATGATATAATCTTATTTAAACAATAAAATTATAAACTTAACAACAAAGGAGAGATGTAAAATGTTTGAATTAGCAAATGTAGCAAGACCAGGGGTAAGTGAATATATTTCAGGAAGTGGGGCATTGTCTGCACTTGATAATAGATTAGAAGGGTTTAAAACTCCTTTGATTGTTACTGGAGAAAAATCTTACGCAGCGTTTACGAAGTTTTATAAAGGTAATAGAGAATTTAGAGTAGCTAAATATGATGGTTCTGCATCTTTTGAGGATATGCAACGTATTGCTGATGAATATGGAGAAGGTGTTGATGTAGTTCTTGGAGTAGGAGGAGGACGTGTTATCGACACTGCCAAAGGTGTAGCGCAAAACTTAAATGTTGAGTACATGACAGTACCAACTGTAATCGCAACATGTGCACCTTATGCACCTGTAGCTGCGGTTTATCATCCAGATCATACATTTAGAGAGGTTGCATATTTTAAACGTACAGCTTATGCTTGTGTCGTAGACTTAGACTTATTATTAGAATCACCAAAAGAATATTTCGTAGCGGGAATCGGAGATACTTTAGCTAAGTGGTATGAAGCAGTAGTATTAGTAGAGAGAAATAACAAGTTTAATGATCCTTTTGTAAGAATGGGATTAGAAGCAGCTAAAATCACTCGTGATGTTCTTTTACGCGATGCTAATGGAGCGTTAGAAGCTATGGAAAAAGGTGAAGTAACTGAAAGCTTCAAAAATGCTGTAGATACAGTATTTGCTATCGCAGGATGTGTTGGATGCTTCGGTGTTCACTATGGACGTATGGCAGGAGCTCACGCAGTGCACAATGGTATGAGTTTAGTTAAAGAAACGCACTCTGTGTTACACGGAACAAAAGTATCTTATGGTATTTTAGTTCAATTACTTGCTGAAGGTAAGAGAGAAGAAGTTGAGAAACTTGTTCCATTTTATAAAGATAATGATTTAGCTTATAACTTAGCTTGCGTGAATGTAACAGAAGATGTAGAAGAAAAAATACAAAAAATTGCTGAATTTGCAGCTAGTGAAAAAGAAACATTTAAACTTGCAGTTGATGTTTGTACACCGGAAGTTGTAGTGGCTGCGATGAAAGAGTTAGAAGAATTAACAAAATAAATGATAAAAGACCTCGGATGTTTTAATCTGAGGTCTTAATTTTTATGTTTTATAAGTTATTTTTTAATATTGGTACTAGCATAGCGTTGCTAATGTTTTGCGCAGTGTCATCTTGAAGTAGGTAATTAACGATTTCGTAACCGAATAAAATAGCCACGGCTGGACCTTGAGCAGTGATTACATTGTTATCAACAATTACCGCTTTTTCGTTATTGTATGTTTTGCAGTTTATTTCTTTATCGAATCCTGGATAAGAAGTTACTTCTTTATCTTCAAGGATGCCTGCTTTACTTAGTACGATAGGAGCCGCACAGATAGCAGCAACCAATTTATCAGCCTTATACATTTCTTGATAAAATTTAATTATTTTCTCATTATCACGAAGTAAGGTGCTTCCAGGCATTCCGCCTGGGATTACTATTGCATCATAATCAAGAATATTATCGATATCATCAACTTTTTTATCTACTATTATTTTTACATCATGTGAGCTAGTTATATAATCTTCGTTGTTTGCAGAGATTAGATCAACGTGAATATTAGCGCGACGTAGTATATCTAGTGGTGCAATTAACTCTAATTCTTCACTTCCATTTTCAATGAATAAAGCAACTTTTTTAGTCATAAAAATCCTCCTAATGGGTATTGTATATAGTTATAGAAACTAATTGGATATAATAAAATTAGTTTACTCTTAAAATATTTTTCTAGAGTACTCTATAGTGGTGATAACAAAATTGAACTACAATTTTGTAAGGAGTAAATGAGACTATAGGCTCATTTACTAGCTGGAGAATCCATTTTTTATGTGTTGTCACATGAAAAATTAGTCGGAAGCGTCCTTCACCACTATAAGAGTACGAAAAAATATAAGAGAAATTCTATACTTATTTTATTTCTTTATTTTAATTTTATTGTATTTGCAAAGAAAAATCAACCACCTACGGAAGATGGTTGATTGTATTTAAACTCAATATTAATTATTTAGAAATTTCTAATACTCCGTATCCAGTGTCACGGCGTTTATATACTACAGAAATTTCATTTGTAGTGTTATCTAAGAATGCGAAGAAATCGTGTCCTAGAAGTTCCATTTGGAATACAGCTTCTTCTCTTGTCATGGCTTCAACTTTAAGTTGTTTAACTTTGCCAAGATCTAAAGTAGTTTCTTCAGCTTCTTCTAACTCACTAGTAAGAATATTTTCTTCAGCAAATCCTTTTTCACGACCTTTTCTATTGATTTTAGTTTTGTGTTTTCTCATTTGACGTTCAAGTTTGTCAACAACTAAATCAACAGCAGCGTATAAATCATCGTTAGTTTCTTCAGCTCGAAGTGTAACGCCTCTAAGAGGTACAGTGATTTCGATTTTTTTCTTATTATTTTTGTATACTTTAGCATTAGCGTAAACGTTTGCTTCTAAACTGTCAGCAAAGTATTTTTCTAATTTAGAAACTTTATTTTCAACATACTCTCTAATAGCTTGAGTAATTTCTAAATTTTCTCCTCGTACTTGATATCTTAACATTTTAAAGCACTCCTTTCATAAAGCAGCTTAGCTACTTTATAGGGGGTTCCCCCTTTTTTTATAGTTTTATTATACCACTTTTTGATAACGTTAGCAATATAGTTTGCATAAAAATGTCACTTTTATAAAATATACATTTATTTTGCTTTATAAATATATTTTTGTTAAAATAAAATTAAATATAGATGTTATGTGCTTAACTAGGAATATTAGAAACTTAAAATGTTAACTAAATGAGGAAATTTACTGAAAATATTTTTGATAAAAATTTACAGATAAGGGGTAATAGAAAATGTTTTTTAGGGAATACTGTGAATTTATAGAGGCGATTTATATAGTTTATTATTCAAAAATGAGTAATAATGAAAAAAATATAAGTTATAGAAAAATTAAAAAGAGCTATGATGATTTTGGAGAAATCAATTCAGATTTTGATGAAATATATAATGAAATAACGACAGGGGCAGTCTATACTCTAAAAGAGAGTGATTTAACTTTTTTAAGGAGGTATAATGGGCTGCTTTTATCTATATCCAAATTGCTAAAAATGAATATTAAACTTCATTATTTAGATAATTGTCAATATATAAGTAAATTGTACTCAGTGAATGAAGAAAAAGGTAAATTTCACTGTTTGCAATGTGATAATAAAGATCAGCAACAATTTTTCACATTTATTAATAAGAATCAGGAAGTTACATATTGTAGAAGATGTATAGATTTTGGTAGAAGTGATGATTGGTTTATAAAGTTTCATATAAATATACCAATATTAGATTTAAAAGTGCCAGAAGAACCAAGTGTGGAGTTAAGTGATGTTCAGGAAGAGGCAAGTAAGATTTTAGTGGAAAACATAGAAAGCGCAAAAGGTACTTTAATCTGGGCTGTTTGCGGAGCGGGTAAGACAGAAATAGTTTATGATGCTATATATCATGCGATTTTGGATAATAAAAATATATGCTTAGCAATTCCAAGAAGAGATGTAGTAAAAGAATTATGCGAACGATTTGCTCGCGATTTTAAAGGTTACCCAATGAGTGTTTTACATGGTGAGGAAAAGACTTTTGGAGATTCGAATTTCTATATTATGACTACTCATCAACTCGTTAAGTATTACAATTACTTTGATATTGTTATTATTGATGAGGTGGATGCTTTTCCGTATTCTGGTGATGAATGTTTAGAAAATGGTGCTAAAACGAGTTTGAAAGATGAGGGTGTTCTTGTATTTCTTTCGGCGACACCTTCTGAAGTAGTAAAATCTAGTGTTGATGAAGTTATAAAAATACCTATAAGGTATCACAGATATCTGTTACCAGTTCCGAAAATAAAAATTGAAAAGCCTGAAGTTTTTGATTTTTCTAAAAGATCGTACTTTATAGCTAAGTTTATTAAAGAAAAATTGAAAAAGGATAGACGAATATTGATATTTGTTCCTGAAATAGGTATGTGTGAAACAGCGGTGTTGTACTTTAAAAAATATATTTCCGAGGAAATAATGATAGATTTCGTCTATAGTGGAGATGAAAATAGAAGTGAGAAAATCCAGAAGTTTTATAATAGAGAACTAGACATTCTCATTACGACAACGATATTAGAGCGTGGTGTGACTTTTGATTATTTAGATGTAGTGGTTTTTGATGCAAAGCATATAAATTTTACAAAGTCGGCACTAATTCAAATTTCAGGTAGGGTAGGTAGAAAGGATTATGATAATTCTGGAGATGTTGTATTTTTAGCGGATAGTATAAGTAGGGATATGAAAGCTGCTATTAAAGAGATAGAGTATATGAATAATCTCGCGAAATATAGAAAGTTGAACAGGAGGTAAGATATGAAGTGTAGTTTTTGTAGTTTGGAAATAAAGAAAAAGTTAGGGTTTGATACATTATTTTCAAAAAAAGAGGATTTTTATCTTTGTGCTAGCTGTAGGGAACATATTGATATAAATGTCTTAGAAGTAGGAGAATATACTTTGTATTATTTTGCTCACTATGAATTCTTAAAAGATGAAATCTATTCTATAAAATATTTCGGAGATGTGGCTTGCGCAGTAAAATTTAAAAATCTTCTAGATAAGTTTATTTCTTTAAATAATTTTGATTTAGTGACAATCGTTCCAGCAAACGAGATTCGGGAAATTATTCGAGGGTTTGATCATATTGAACAAGTTTGTAAGTTATGTGATGTAAACTATAAGAAAATTCTTAGTTGTGATTATAGAAAGAAACAGTCTAAACTTCATAAAGAAAGAAAGGAGAACAGGTATCATCTTTTATGTGATGAAATGACTCTAGGAAGTATTAAATCTGTTTTGATAATAGATGATATATATACGAGTGGAAATACTTTATTAGGATGTGCTAAAACTATAAAAGAAGCCTATCCAAATATAAAAATAAGTTTTTTAACGTTATCGAAGGTAATCTAACAAATAATCTGAGTATTTTTTCTTAACAACATATGATTTTGTGGTATAATGTTTAAGTTGAATTTTAAACATAGTTATACTACTTTAGATTCGATATTTTATGAAAATTATATAGTTAGGAGATGGTTAAAACAAAAATTTTATTTTCACTTATAATGATCGCATTAATTCTAATTCTGGTAATCTTTTTATCTAAGAAATTCGAATTGAATAAGGATCAAATTATTATATTTTGGATATTAGTTTTATTCTGGTCTGCGATAAGTATTATACGTGCTTATAGAAAGTTATACGCAATTACACCGATAGAACAAGGTGGACTTTCTTTAACACCGGTACTCGCAGCTCAAATAGCAGCCGGATATGGACTTATGAGTTTAATAGTAAGGTTGCCGATGTTTTTGGCGAGTGATATTTTTAAAAGGCGTAAAATATTCGTTCAAATTTCTCTATTTTTATTAATAGTGACTTCATTTTTAGTAGCATTTAACGGTAGCTATATTACGCTATACTTATCTTCTTTATCATTGGGGATAAGTGCCACAATGCTTGCTTTGTTCAATGTTATTTTCTCAGAAACTTTTTCTAGAGATAAGGCAGCGGTATCGGTATCGATACTATCTGTTGCACCGTTATTAGCTGAATTTATCGCAGCACCTATACAATATGTTTTTACTATGAATACATATAAACATTTTGATTATATGTGGATAGTAGCAGGTGTTATTGCGGTAATTACGTTTGTATTATCATTTATGATGAAAGATTATCGCCCTGTCGATAGTGATTTTTCATTTGATAAGGTAAAAGTAGTAATTAAACATAAGAGTTTTATCTATATTTGTTTAATAGCGTTATTGCTTTCATTTATTAAGTTTGCTACAAGTGGAGCCAACATGATTACTTACGGTAAAACAGAGCTGAATATGACGCCGTTAATGCTTGCGTATATGGATGCAGTCTTTGCAGTACCTCAGCTAATTGCTGGAGTTCTTGTAGGAGTGTACTTTACGAGAAAATGGGGTATTCAAAAAACACTATTATTCTTACTAGGATGTTCATTAGCGTTCTATATTATAGCGTTATATGTTAATAACCCGTATGTTATTTATTTTAGTTATATCTTAAATGGATTAGGATATGGTGGTGCCTATAATGCACTTATTTCCCTTGCTATGCAATATTTTGATAGAGAATATCGTAATGTAAGTATGGGGATTTATCAAGCATTCTTCGCATTAGGTATCTATTACGGAGATTATGTGTATGTTTGGATAGGTAAACATGTAAAAAATGGTTTACTTGGTTTCACACAAAGTAAATCTATTTTCCTTATTGTTATAGGAATAACTTTGATAAGTATGCTTATGGTTAAATTAAAAGTTAGAGATAATTAAAAAAAGTTGATTCACAATGTTGTGAGTCAACTTTTTTTAATTATATTCTGTTTTATTATCCGCCGATTAAATCTCCACGAACATATCCACTATATCCTCCGTAGTAAACATATGCCCAACTTTCCCCATATGAGTTAGTTTCAAGTGATCCTATTGTAACTGCAGCTCCACCTTTTATAGATGTTACTATTCTACTAGTATCATATTTATCACTTCTTAGGTTAACACCTACGGCTGGTTTTACATAAGCAGTACGTCCGCTAATACTATGACTTCTTTCGTTTGATGAACTAGAAGAATTAGAAGAGTTTTCTTTTACGATAATAGTTTCTTTTTCTTTAGCTTTTTCATTTAGACCATTAACAGTGAATGTACGTTTGAATTCTCCTGTTGTTTTTAGTTTTAATTTATTTACAGTATTTTTGTTAAGTGTGATAGTAACTTCAACTTTATCACCATTTTTTAAGTTGCTTTGTTTATCAAATGAAATATCTGGATTTGATAATAGATTAGAAATCTCTGCGCTAGAATTAGCAACTTCTGGAACTTTCTTAATGTCAACTTCAGGTTTTCCTTCGCCTTCAGCACCATATGCAACGAAATTAACTTCATATGTAGCTAAGTCGATAACATTTTCTTTTTTTAGGAATTTATTATATCCAAAGTATAATGCTACTACTAAAACAACAAAAGTAATAATTGCTGTTAAGACAACTGGAAGTATACTTTTTTTCTTTTCTTTAGGTTCTTCCATGTACATAGGAGGAACGTTATAGTTAGGTTGATTATTAAAATTTTGTTGTTGATTGTTATAATTTTGTTGATCAAAATTTTGGTATTGAGTATTTTGATACTGTTGATCATATCCTTGATTGTTGTATTGAGTATTATCAAAGTTTTGATTGTTATAATTCTGATTATTGTAATTTTGATTATTAGGGCCTTGATTATTTCTATTCATTAATTTCTCCTTTTACTTAAAATAATTTAATTTGCATAGTCTCCACCAGGAGCATTAAGGTACTCTTCTAGTGAAATATTTTTTTCGTAAATTGTTTTGGCTACGTCTTCTCCTACATAGCGAATATGCCAACTTTCTTCCATATAACCAGTTTTATCTACGAACTCTGGTTTATATCTAACTATGAAGCCATATTTATGAGCATTTTTATCTAACCAAGCAGCAGCTTTTTTACTACTTTCATTAGTTCCTTCGGCTCCTAAAAGTTGTCCTTGATTATCTATAAGATCAAAAACTAATCCAGTTTGGTGCTCACTATATCCAGGTCGTGCTGAGAACCTGTCAGCTTCTTGTTTACCATGTGAAGCAACATAGTTGTTGTAAAGTCCAGCTTGTGTATCGTAAGCTCTAAAACCAGAAACTTGATTAGAGACGTTTAATCCTAATGCTTGAGCATCACTAATTAATTTATTGACTTTTTGTCTTGCTGTAGGATTTTCTCCAGGATTATAGTTAGCAGGTAAGGGGTGCTTTTTATTAGCTAGCACAATACCATTGATAATAGTCGGTTGAGTAACAGTCTCTGGAGTTTTTCCGTTGGTTGACGGAGTGTCTTCGCTGTTTTTATTTGTTTTATTGTTTTCTTTAGTAGTAGAAGATTTTGTATTATCTTTTTGAGTAGTTTGACTAGGTGTTGTAGGTTTATCATCTTTAGTTAGATAATAATAGCCACCTAATGCTAAAATTAATACTACTAAAGTAACAGTAGCAATAGTAACAATATATTTCTTCATAAAAAATATGCCTTTCACTTAATATAGTAAATGTATTTAATAAAAATTAATACAATAAATACGAGATAAAGTATAACTCTTAATAAATATCATAAGTTGAATAGCCTATTTTGTCAATTATAAACATGGTTTTTCTTAAAAATAAATGTAAAATGTTGAAGTAATCTTAAATTTCCAAAATATTAATGAAAAAATAGTTAAGTGATATTATGTTTTCTTTATGAAATTTTCTGAATAAAGTAACGGAATTTGTTGTAAAGAGTAAATAGATTTATATTATCTTTCAACAGAGGTTAGAATTATCATTTGTCATATTACAAGAATTTTTAAAACTTTAAATAAAAATAATTAATACATATATTGTGATTGATTATTAATATTTGGTAGATAGATATGTTAGAAAATGTACTAATAAATAGTAAAAAAAATAAAATAATATCAGCTATAAAATTAATTAATAGAATAGTGCAATAAATATAACACTTGAATTATTTTGACTGGTACAGTAGAAGAGATTTGTTTACATAAATGTTTACGAAAACAAGTATTTTTAATGTGATAAAATCTGACATAAAAATAAGAGTTTTCAAGCTGATTTATAGCAATATAAGCAATTGTTTGTATCTAAAAAATAGTAAAAAAAAATAAAACTTAATACTTTAAAAATTTGATATATAGGTTATAAGAGCCTACTGTACATCAATATTTGTAACGTTTTCCTAAAATATCTATATTAATATGTTTTGCAAGGTAATTTAAAGCGGTTTAAAAAAGTATTGACATATAGCAGATACGGGTGTATATTTTTAGATAATAATTGTATATTATTATCATAAATGCTGCCGATTTTTAGGTGAACATTTTGTGACAAATCATAACAGGTTTTTAATAAATGGACCTAAAAACACATTTATTGCAGTGAAAAGGAGTTTATAACAATGAAGAATAAATCAAAAACTAATTGGAAGATAGATGAGAATACTACCGAGAAGTTTAATCGTTATGGTATTCGTAAGTATAACGTAGGAGCCGCAAGTGTTGCGATATTATCAGGGCTTTTCTTTTTAGGAGGAGCTGACGCTCAAGCAGCTGAAACTGGTTCATCTCAAACAGCTGCACAAGCTGTAGCAACAGAGAGCGGAAGTAGTGCCACGGCTAATACGTGGGAAAAGGCTATAACAACAGTTGTAGAAAAAGAGAAAAGTACTAATGTAGCAGCTACTGGTACAACAAACAAACCAGTTGAAACTGTAGCACCAAAAGCTGTAGAGGCTCAAACTGCGCCTAAAGAAACAGTAGCTACAACACCAAAAGCTGAAACAAGAGAAGCAAATGTAGCAACACCCAAAGCAGAAACTAGAGAAGCGAGTGTTGAGACGCCGAAAGCTGAAACAAGGGAAGTTACTACAGCACCAAAAGCTGAGGTGGCAACAACTAATAATACAGCAAATGTAGGTTCTACTCGTAGTGCAGATAATGGTTATAGTGGTTTTAGAGCAGCGCCTGCTCCAACGAACCAACCAGTAACTAATCTAGGAAACAATACTGTTTTCACTGATATTAGTAGAGGGTCACATAGTTTTCGTGGTAATGGAAATTCACGTGGAGGAAACCCTATTCATTTTGATGTAACAACAACTAGAGTTGGGAATAGAGTAGAATTCTCAATCGCATATTCTGGACCAGGTGAGTTTGTTAACAACAACTTTATCTTAGACAAAGGAAATGGATTCGGAGAACCTTCACAAGCAACTATTTCAACAAATAGACTAAGAGAACAATATAGAACTATAAGTAGAGGTGGAAACTTTGTATCTCATTCAGGATATAGTCTACAATCTGCGGTTTCAACAAATAGTAATCAGACAATTAGATTTTCTTTACCAATAACTAATCCTAATGGAGATTTATCAGTTCGCTTAAGACCAGTCACTTTTAACGTTGCTCAAGGAGAATCAGGATCTGCAACAAGTAATGATCCGTACAGTAACTCTAACTATTATTTTAGAGAAAAACCATTATATTTAGATGCGAATCCATCGGGAGCAGCTAGTACACACAAAGTTTCTGAAGTAATTGATTTCCAAACAGTATATCTTCCAACTAGTAAATTGGCAGAAGGGCAAACAAGATTAGTAAGAGAAGGAGTAAATGGTCGACGTGAGATTACGTATAAAGTTCACAGATTAGGACAAGAAACACTTCTAGGATTACCAATCAATAGAACTGTTGCACAGGAAGCGCAACCACGTATTGTGCAAATCGGTGTAGCCAAAGAGTTAATAGATACAGTAAAACCACGTGTAGATCAAAACAAAGTAGGAGATACTAATAATCTTACTTTCTATCTAGATAATGATGGGAATGGTGTTTACACTGAAGGTGTAGATGAGCTTATCCAAAAAGTTGCGATTAAAGATGGTGCAAAAGGAGACCAAGGGGAACGCGGATTAACTGGAGCACAGGGTGCAAAAGG
>NZ_JAPWCC010000004.1:0-125220 GCF_041433735.1 Gemella sp. 20925_1_85
TAGCTCAGTTCCTTTTTCTTATCTATTCTGATTTTTTGGCTGCTTTTTTAGTAGCTTTTTTTGGTCTTTCTTTTTTCTGAGGTTTATTGTTTTCTGGATACATTACTTTGTCTACTAGTCCATACTCACATGCCTCTTCTGCTGTTAGATAATTATCACGTTCTGTATCACGTTCAATAGTCTTAATAGTTTGACCTGTTCTATCTGCTAAGATTTTGTTTAATTTTTCTCTCGTTCTTAGAATGTGTCTAGCTGCAATTTCTATTTCTGTTGCTTGACCTTGTGCACCACCTAATGGTTGGTGAATCATTACTTCTGCATTTGGAAGAGCATATCGTTTACCAATAGTCCCAGCTGCAAGTAAAAATGCACCCATACTAGCTGCCATCCCCATACAAATAGTAACAACATCACATTTAATATGTTGCATTGTATCATAAATTGCAAAACCAGCTGTCACACTACCACCTGGTGAATTAATATAGAAATAAATATCTTTTTCACTATCTTGTGCTTCTAAAAATAAAAGCTGACTTGTTATTGAGTTTGCTACTTGATCATTTACATCAGAACCTAGAATGATAATTCTATCTTTTAATAATCTTGAATAAATATCGTATGCTCTTTCCCCTTGAGAAGTTTGCTCTATTACTGTAGGAATTAAATTCATTTTCTTACCTCCTAATTTTCGTTTTCACTAGATATTATATATCAAAAATGGTCAATTAGCAACTTTTTTCCCTTTCTAACCTTTCTTCATTTTCTCCAAAAACATTGTACTTTCTATAAATAAATACGACTCAAAAAACTATGTTTTTAAGTCGTACTATCCACGTTACTATAATCTATACGAATGTTCTTTAAAGTTACCTACTATTGTATTTACAGCACTTACAGTAATAAATGCTTCTGGACAATTTTTGGCTACCAATTTACGCAGTAGATGCATTTCATTTTGTTGAATGACTAAAATTATCATTCGTTTTTTCTCGTGTGAATAACCACCCTCTACATCCATTATTGTAGATCCTCTATGTAGAGTATTATTTATTACCTCAACCATTTTTTCTGGATTACTACATATAATTGTACATTGAATATAAGCAGAGAAAAGTTTCTGAACACCTTTCATCGTTTGGTTACGTACAAAACTCATAACAAGTGCATACATCACATATTTTATATCAAAAAAGATCCATACAATCGTATAAATATTAATGTCTTGAATTAGAAATACAGTCGGTAAACTATAGTTAAACTGTGATGAGATGAATTTCCCTGTAATATCTGTTCCACCAGTTGAAGCTCCTGCTACTAAAAGACAACACATTGCTAGTCCGGAAATGATTCCACAGAAAATTGCGGCAACGAGAGAATCTCCTAAATTTACTGGTGGTATAATTTTTGGTAAATTATTTATTAGAAACGATGATACACTTATCACAATTCCTGTAAGAATTACGAACTTACGGCCAATATATCTAAATCCTAAATAAAATAACGGTACATTTAGAACAAACTGTGCAGTACCGATTTTAATTCCTGTTAGTTTATTTATTACTAGGCTTAACCCTAAGGCTCCACCTGCTCCAATATTATTTACCGGTATTAATAAACCAGCATATATTGAAAATAAAATTGTTCCAAGTACTATTAAAAAAACATTTTTCGACTGTTTATGTTGATCAGTCGTATAAATCGTATCTGATAATTTCATGATATCCTTATCCTTTATTTTTATCCTGTATATATTTTAATACAAATCAATATTTAAAACAATTAAAAATTGATTATCTTTTATAAAACATTAAGAAATAATTCATTTTATAGGCATTTTGTGTTAAAATTTAAGTAATAGACTTTTTTAGTTATTATGATATTGAAGAATTTTGGGAGCTGTTTTTTAGATAATTTTTTTAGAAATAATTTTCTATTTGCAATTCTCCCTTTTAAAAGGAGCTATATATGATTAAACTCTATAATACATTGACAAAACAAAAAGAAATTTTAAAAACAATTGAAGAAAATAAAGTAAGAATGTATGTTTGTGGACCTACTGTTTACAATTATATTCACATTGGTAATGCACGTCCTATCATCGTTTTTGACGTTGTTCGTAAATATTTAGAACACAGTGGCTACGAAGTAGATTTTATCTCTAACTTTACAGACGTTGATGATAAAATTATTAAGGCTAGTAATGAAGAAGGCATTTCTACAAGTGAATTAACTGACAAGTACATTAATGCCTTCTTTAAAGATTATGATGCACTTGGATGTAAGAGAGCAACGAAAAACCCTCGTGTTACTGAATACATGCAAGAAATAATTAACTTCATCGCAAAACTTGTTGAGGAAGGTTATGCATATGAAGCAAACGGTGATGTTTATTTTAGAACACGTAAAAAAGAAGATTACGGAAAATTAAGTAAACAATCTATCGATGACCTAATTAGCGGTGCTCGTATTGAAGTTGGGGAACATAAAGAAGATCCTCTAGATTTCGCATTGTGGAAAAAAGCTAAACCAGGTGAAGTAAAATGGGATAGCCCATTCGGTGAAGGACGTCCAGGTTGGCATATTGAATGTTCAGTAATGGCAAAAGAAACTCTAGGTGATACAATCGACATTCACGCTGGTGGACAAGACTTAACATTCCCTCACCACGAGAATGAAATTGCACAGTCTGAATGTCATAACCATGCACCATTCAGCAACTATTGGATGCATAATGCATTTATTAATATAGATAATGTCAAAATGAGTAAAAGTTTAGGGAATTTCCGCTTAGTAAAAGATATTATTGCTGAAATCGATCCTATGGTACTTCGCTTATTCATGTTAACAGTTCACTACAGAACTCCAATTAATTACACATTAGAAAATATTGAACTTGCGAAAACAAACTATGAAAAAATTAAAACTTCTTATCAAAACCTACAATTCAGATTAAATAATGATATGACTGAAGAAAAACTTGATACAGAAGTTGTAGCAGCAGTTACAGAAGAATTAAACAAATTTGAAGAGTATATGCAAGATGATTTCAATACAGCAAACGCACTTTCTTCTTGGTATGAAATCGTGAGAATTTCTAATTCATATACGGCAAAAGAAGCTGTCAACAAAGAAACTCTAGAGCTAATCAACGCTGCATTTGAAACTTATAGCTCGATTCTTGGAATAAACGTAAAAGAAGATAATACACTTGATAGTGAACACATCGAAAGTTTAATAGCTGAACGTGAAGAAGCTCGTAAAAACCGTGACTTTGCGTTAGCTGATAAGATCAGAGATGATTTAAAAGAACAAGGAATTATCTTAGAAGATACTAAACAAGGTGTACGATGGAAAAAAATATAACTTTTAAATTTACTGAAAAAAACTTCGCTAATCCTAATCAAATGCAAGCTTTAACCCTTGCCTACATTGGAGACAGCATCTATGATATTATGAGTAGAGAATACGTTATGAAAAATCACTTAGGAAAAATAAATGATCTTCACAAAACAGTATCTACAATCGTATCAGCGAGAGCTCAAGCAAGTTTTATGGAAAACATATTAAATAATAGTATATTAACAGAACAAGAAGAAAAAATTTATAACCGTGCTAAAAATCAAAAAAACAACTCTAAAGCAAAGAATGCAAGTATTATGGAGTATAAACTTGCTACAGGTTTAGAGGCTGTATTCGGTTATTTATATTTAGAAAAAAACTTTGAAAGATTGGAGGAAATGTTTAACTACATAATCAGACTATATGAAGAAAAACAATAAACACTATAAAGAACTAAGACTAAAAAACAAAGAACAAAAATCTCAAGTCCAAACGCCTGAGGTTGATTTAGATAAAGAAGTAATTGCTGGCCGTAACGCTATACTAGAAGCAATTAAATCAGGACGCGAAATTAATAAAATTTTATTCCAAGAAGGTATTGAAAAAGGAAGATTAAAATCTATTTTTGCCATCGCAAATGAGAAAAAAATTATTTGCCAAGAAGTACCAAAGCGTAAATTAGATAACTCAACTACTGAACGTCACCAAGGAGTTATCGCCTATGTAGCACCATATTCTTACTATGAACTTGACGAAGTAGTAAATAATCTAGAGATTAATAAGGATACTACTCTACTAATTTTAGATCATATTGAAGATCCACATAACCTTGGAGCGATTATTAGAACTGCTGAAGCAAGTGGTGTTAAAGCTATAATAATTCCTAAACGTCGTGCCGCTGTAGTTAGTCAAACTGCGGTTAAAGCATCTGCTGGGGCAATTGAACATATGCCTGTTATTCGTGTTTCAAATTTAACTGATGCTATTAAAAAGCTAAAAGAAAAAGGATTCTGGATTGCTGGAACAACATTAGCAGAACGTTCTGAAGATTACACAAAAATTGCAAAAGATGTACCTTTAGCTATTGTAATTGGGAACGAAGGTGAAGGTATGAGTAAAGTTGTTACTAACGAATGTGACTTCTTATATCACCTACCTATGCTAGGAAAAATCCAAAGCTTAAATGCTTCTGTGGCAGCTGGAATCATTATGTATGAAAGAATAAAATCTAATGATTAAAATATTAGAATCTAAAGAAGAGCTTAACCTTGGTTTTGCTCTTCGTATTGAAGTATTCGTTAGAGAACAAAATGTTCCACTGGAACTAGAATTAGATGAAAAAGATCATAACGAAAATACTGTTCATATTGGATATTTTAGTGATGATAAACTTATTGGAGTCGCACGTCTTATCGATCTTGATAAAGACATTATTCACATAGGACGTGTTGCTATAGATGAAAATTATCGTGGTAAAGGTATCGGTCGTGATCTTATTATCGGCTGTGAAACTACTACCAAAGAAATTTTAAAAAGAGAAGTAACTATAGAATTAAGTGCTCAAATTCAAGCTGAAAAATTCTATGAATCATTAGGTTATAACCGAGTTAATGATACAATATATTTAGACGCTGGAATTGAGCATGTTGATATGAGGAAAGTAATTAATTAGATTTACAAAGGAGGCTTTTTTATGAAAAAACAATATTTATTTATTGATGGTTATAATCTACTTTTTCGTATGAAGGAATATAACTTAATAAAAAGCTCTACCTTCCCTACTGAACGTGATATTCTAATTGATATGTTACGTGAATATGCAGGAGGAAATAATTACATCGTCTACTGTGTATTTGATGCCTATCTAACTCGTGCAAAAGAATATATAAAAGAAGAACCACCTATCAGTATTGTTTATACAAAAACTGGCGAACGTGCTGATCAATGGATAGAAAGAAAAACTCGTGAACTAAGAATCGATCACTTCATAGATATTATTGTTGTAAGTGATGATAACGATGAGCGTGATACTACTCTTGGGTACGGAGCTATTCTAAGAGACTGTCATATGTTTATCAAAGAGTTAAAAGATAGGAAACAAAGCGTTTCTAAAATGACTAGAAAACATAATTCTCGAGAATTAAAAAATAGACATATTCGAATGAGCGATAAAGATAGAAGAAAACTAGAAAATTTCATAAAAAATGGGAAATTTTAAAATAAGAGATGGACATTTTGGAAATCCATCTCTTATTTTTTATTATCTTGTTAAGGCTACATAAAGCTAATTTCAACTTTTCCTTTATTTGAAATTGCTGTTATTTGTTTTTCCTTAGCAGCTGCTATATTCTTGCTGTAATTAATCTGATAATCTTCTTTATTCCCTATTATCTTAGCAAATATATCACCAGAATCTGTTGCCATATTCACAGAATCAACTTTTGTTTGATCTACAATAATTTTCGCATTATTTTTAGTTTCAATTACTGCATTTTTAATAGTATCCTTAATAATCTGTACCTTTTTATTATCAGTAGACAATTTAAGATTTTCCACTTCTACGCCATCAACAACTATCTCATAATTACTTTTAATAGCTAAGTTTTCAACATTCACATCAAATATTTTTGAAGTAGCGTCTTTGTTTTCTATAGTAATGCTTTTATATACTTTTTTAGGAAGATAGATTGTTAGACTATTATCTCCCACCTCCTCTGCAGATGAATTAATATCTAGCAGATTGTTATTAGTACTATACTTATATTTCCCCTTAAAATTCCCTTTTACTAGAATTGTTTCGTTATTGTGATAATAGATTTTAACATTATTTTTCACCGTATTAATTTTAATACTATCTATCCCTTTTTCTCCAATCCATTCTTTAAATACTTTATTTGAAGAATCTTTTGTAACTTTTGTTTCTGTATCCTCTTTACTATATCTTACACAACCTGTAGCTATTGATACTGTGAATATTCCAATAATTACTGTTTTTAATAATTTTTTCATAGTAATCCCCTCCTACGTTCAGCATACTCCTATTAAATATTAATGTCAAACAAAATAAGCAGGCAATCCCAAAAGATCGATTTCCAAGAAATCAAACCCTTTAAAATTCTCCTGCTTTTTATTTTTATATAATTATCTCATTGTAACGAATTCTTCAGAACCTGTTGGGTGAATTGCTACTGTGTTATCAAAATCACGTTTTGTTGCGCCCATTTTAATAGCGACAGCAAAACCTTGAATCATTTCATCAACACCATATCCAATTCCGTGTAATCCAATAACTTTCTCATCTTCCCCAAGAGTTACTAGTTTCATAAAGCATGGTTGTCTGTGACTAGTTATTGCAGAATACATTGGAGTGAATGAAGATTTATATACTTTGATATTTTCTTCACCGAACTCTTTAATAGCCTGTTCTTCTGTGTATCCAATAGAACCTATCGCTGGGTGTGAGAATACTACTGTAGCAACATTAGTGTAATCTAAGTGCTCTTCAGGTTTATTATTAAATAATCTTTCTGATAATCTACGCCCTGCCGCAACAGCAACCGGAGTTAAAGCAAGACGACCTGTTACATCACCTACTGCATAAATTCCTTCTACATTAGTGTTTTGGTATTTATCTGTTGGAATAAATCCACGCTCATCCACTTCTACACCTGCCGCTTCTAAGTTAAGATTTCCAGATAATGGTTTTCTACCAATTGCCCAGATTAATAAGTCAACTGTAGTTTCACGTCCATCTTCAAGTACTAAAGTAACACTATCATCAGCATTTTTTACAACTTTTTTAGGAATAGCATTTGTATGAAGAGTTGGACCTTCTTCATTAATTACTTTCACTAAAGTGTCTACTATATCTTTGTCAAAAGTTCTTAGCGGACGATCACGACGTACAAATAAATGAGTATCAACACCTAATCCGTTGAATACCCCAGCAAGTTCTACTGCGATATATCCTGCACCAACTACAGCGATACGTTTTGGTAATTGTTTAAGTGCAAATACTTCATTAGAAGTAACACCAAACTCAGCTCCTTCAACATTAGGAATAGTTGGTTGTCCACCAGTCGCTATTAAAATGTGATCAGCTGTATATTGTTCACCATTAACTTCAACTGTGTTTTTATTTACAAATTTAGCATATCCTCTTACTAGATCTACTTTATTATTGTTTAATCCACGTTCATAAGAACCATGAATTCTATCAATATATGCAGAACGATTACCTACTAATTTAGAGAAGTCAAATTCTACATCTCCAAAACTAAATCCATAATCATTTGCGTATAGTTTTAAACTTTCAGAAATTTGTGACGCATGCCACATAACTTTTTTAGGAACACATCCAACGTTTACACATGTTCCTCCTAATTCATTACCTTCGATTAACAATCCTTTTACACCATACATTGCAGCTCGGTTAATTGAAGCTATTCCTCCGCTTCCTCCACCAATTGCAATATAATCATAATGTTTTACCATGTTTTCACCTCTATAATATAGTATAGCTTTTATCAACTAAAGATTAGTGTTTCCTTAACTTTTCTTAAGTTAAACTTAATCTCTATATTTCATATTATGCAACATTTAACAATTTAATTCAATAGATATGCTTACATTTGTAATCAAAAATTGAAAATTACATAGTTATCAATGATTTTCAATAGTTTCCATTCTTATTTAAACCACACAAGCATTGTTAATGATAATTACTTCTTTTTATGATATAATTTTCCCATAAATGAGGTGATTATATGTTTAACTATATAGAAAAATTAGAATCTATAGAACAATTTAAAACTTTGAAAGAAGAAAATGAAAAAATTGTTTTTGTATTTTCTGCAACATGGTGCCCTGACTGCATCATGTTAGACCGTTATCTAGAAGAAACGATGAACAAATTTCCAGAGATAAAATTTGTCTACGTTAATCGTGATGATTTTCCAGAAATAGCACAAGCTCTTGATATTTTTGGTATTCCATCTTTTGTAGGTTACAAAAATAATGTTGAAGCTAGTCGTTTCGTATCAAGACTTGCTAAAACACAAAAAGAAGTAGAACAATTTTTAGAGAAAATATAACAAAACTATAAAAAGGCTCAGCATTTTGCTAAGCCTTTTTTAGTTCTACCTTAAATAATAAAGTGGTCCCAATATTTTTTTAATATTTTCAGTTGATTCAAATTTTAGATCTAATGCATCATCAACAGTTTTTATCTTATTATTTTCTAACATTTCTTCAAGTGTTGATGGAATTACACTTAATTTAAACACTGGAGTGATTTTTAAATCTGATGTAGGAACAATGTTATAAAGATCGTTTTCCGCTATTTTTTGACCTGCAAAAATCTCTTTTGTTCCTTTATCCATATTTACTTTTACTGTTTTATTTGCAATAAAATGAGATAATGTATAACCTGATTTTGGTGCTACTATTATTTTATTATTTTTTGTAGCATCACCTATACTATTAAATTCATCAACTCTTAAAACATTAGAAGTTCCTTTAGAAAGATTAATGTTCCCTTCAAAAGTTTTTTCAAACTCTACATTGAATAACTTTCTATATACTGCGGTAAATTCAATGTCTTTTCCTTTTTCTGTAACAACAGCGCCTAATTCATTCGTTTGCAATATTTTATTTTTAGAAACTCTGATATTTTCTGAATTTTCACCAGCTACTAAATAATCGCTATTTGCCTGCCAACCTAAGAACTCCTGCTCTGTAACTCCAGTTGCCGTTGGTAAGTTTATCATACTATCTATTCTAGAGCCTACTAGTACATCTTGACCATCAGACAAGAATTTATCAATACCTCGTCCTACAAACTTAACAGTCACCCATTCACTATCGACTTTTTTAAAGTATATCTCTAACACTGTTTCAGCTGTGATGTAATCATCATCACTAATCACTTTCTTATTAGATCTGAATAGAACCTCATATCCTGAACTAGGTTTAATTTTCTTACGAAGTTCTGCTAGTAACTCCCCTATTTTTTTAGTTTCAGGCCACTCTATGTCCTTATCTTTTATACTATCATCAACTTTACCGAATCTTTTATTATAATCATCCTGACGAATTTTAATAGTATTAGTATTTTCTTTATAATTTGCTTTTACTATAATACTATTATCGATACTAACTTCAGATAAGTCCTTAACTTCATTAATTTTTGAATTATCCTTTGCATCTATAATAGTATAACTGTCAACATGATATTTTTCTTTTTCAAAGAATTTTGTGTCTAATTCACTCAGTTTCTGACCAGTTAACAACGTCACTTCTTTCTTAGTAATACCGTTATCCAATAATATTTTCGTATTATATTTTGCTTCAATTTTTATATTATTTCCTAATACTTGAGAATTTGAAACTTCCTTGCCATCTAGATAATAACCAGAAAATTGATAACTCGAATCATTACCAGAAATTTCCTTAATTTCATTTTCTTTGATGAAGTTAGCAAACGATACTCCCTGTTTAATTAAAAACTCTTTATTATTTTTCTTAAATTCCGATGGATATTCAAGCTTTACATTATTCCAGTAATCTTTATCCTGAGCTAATTCCACTTCTATTTTTTTCGATAAATATGGAACTTCTATATTCTCTGAACTGATTTCCTTACCGTCTACCAATATTTTAGCTTTTGTATAACTATAATATTTATCAGGTCGATAATACTGTTCCACTTCATATGGTAAAACTGAGACCTTATCATCCTTAGGGGCATTTCTTAATTCAACCGTTCTATTTACTACCTCTTTTTTACCTTCTTTTACTACTAGATTAATATTTTTTTTAGTAAAATATACCTGACTTGATTTAGAATATTCAAGATTCTCTATATTTCCTTTACTATCCATGTCATAACTCATGACATTCATTATTATTCTACTATTCGGAACAAAAAGTTTTAATAAACTTTTGTCAACTATTTTTCCAGCTCCACTTTTCTTTAACTGTACTCTGAACAATTCATTTGGAATGTTATTACTATCAAGAGAGTAGAAAACTAGATAATTATAAGCATTCTTTTTATAACTTAATAATTCTGCACTATATTCCAATTCTTCCATATTACTCTGAATTAGATTATTTTTTATAACAGGAAGAGAGTAACTTCTACTTCTAGAGAATAAGTCAAAATTAAATATATTATCCCTTAGTACTGTATCCATTACAGTTGTATTGTAATCTGTAAAATAATCTGCTTTCGTCTCTGAACTTGTGACTGTAATTAAACTAAAACATAGTAGCCCAGAACTTATAAATTTACAATATTTCAACATTTCTCCTCCTTTCTTATTAATTTCTATTATACCATATTCTATAATCACAATTATATAAAATATCGTTAAAATAAAACTAAATATTACCATATAACTTTAAAATACTTTTCATTGCTATATAGGTTTAAATATCATAAAATTGACCTATAAGTGTATCACTTATAGGTCTGTGTTTTATTAATGTTATTTTAAGCTTCACTTATATTTTCTAACATTATTTGATCATTAGATATACTAACTTCATCATATTCGTAATCATCCGCAAAATCGTACGAATACTCCTTGTATAGGAACATTTCATTAGAGTAATCTAGAAACTCCTCATCTGGAGTAGAGAACTCTACTTCATTATAACTTTCATCAGCGTAATCTGATAAAATTTCATCTTCATAGTCTATTTCAGTATTGAAGTCCTGGGAATATTCATCATCTTGCCCGTACCTGGGATCCGGTGACTCCAAACTAGATAAGTTCATTGTATACATAAAAATCTCCTTAAATATCTTTTTTTATTATCATAATTATACATAATAGTTTAACTTTTTTCAAGCAAAAACTATAGTTTTTTCAAAATATTTTTTCTTACCTCATCAAGTGCTTCTACGCTTGCTCTAAAGCGAATTAACTCCCTATCTCCTGCGAATAAACACTCTGTAACAGAAACATCTCCTTGAGCATATACAGCTATGTAAACTAATCCAACAGGCTTTCCACTTTCATCACTATTTGGTCCAGCTATACCAGTTGTAGCAATAGCAAAATCACTATTTAATCTCTTCGCTACTCCTAAGACCATCTCTCGAGCAACTTCTTCACTAACCGGACCAAATTTTTCTAAAGTTTGTTCTTTTACTCCCAAAGTCGTAATCTTAGAATTATTTGAATAACATACCACCCCTTCTAGTAATGATTTTGAAATTCCACTTTTTTCAACTAGCATTTCTGCTATTTTTCCACCAGTAAGAGATTCTGCTATGGAAATTGTGTAATTATTTTCAATAAGAAGATTAGCTACTACACTATTCAATTCAGTTTGTGAACTAGAGACATCTTCATCTCCAACTAAATAAATATATTCACCTACACCTTCTCTACTCTCTATTTCTTCCAATTGACAATTTATCATGTTCTCACATTCATTTTTATCTTCAGCACTCGCAGTAATTCTTAATAGTACCTCACCCGTTTTCGCATATAATGCTAGAGTAGGATTTGTCTGTCTATCCATTATATCTTTGATTTTTGTTTCTAAAAGTGATTCACCAATACCATAAAATCTTACGTATTTTGAAATAAATTGTTTCTTACTATATTTTTCTAAATATGGTTTGACACTTTTCTCAAACATATCTCTCATTTCTCTTGGAGGGCCAGGCATTAAAATAATACGTTTATTATTTTCTTCAATTATTATTCCTGGAGCTGTACCACAGAAGTTCTCTAATACTATAGCTCCTTCGGGAATCATAGCTTGTTTCTTATTATTTTCTGTAATTACATTTCTACCTGATCTTGTCAATCTCTCAAGAATTTTCACCCATGAATATTCATGAAAATAAAAATCCCTTCCAAAATATTCTGCTGCACATTCTTTAGTTATATCATCATCAGTAGGTCCCAATCCACCAGTAATTATAACCGTATCATTTTCTGAAAATGCAATATCTAATGTTTTAAGTAATCTTTCTCGATTATCCCCAACTGTAGTTTGTCTAAACACTGCTAATCCAAGTGCGGCTAGTTCTTTTGATAGATATGCTGTATTAGTATTTACTATATCACCTAATAATAATTCTGTTCCGACAGAAACTATTTCAACTCTCATAAATAAACCTCGCAAAATATACTAATTTTCTTTTCTTAATTCTATTCTACATCATAATAACAGAAAAATAAATAATCTAGTCCTAAAGTACTTTCATTATAAAAAGAAAAGCTCAATGAACTAATTCATTGAACTTTCTTATTATTCTATTCTCTATTTGTATATTTTTGATGTAATTCTAATTGATCTCCCATTAGTTCATCAACTGTTACCAATTCAAATCCTTGTTCTGTTAAGTATTGAAGTACTGTAGGTAAAGCATCAATTGATGTTTGATGAATATCATGCATTAATATTATTGAACCTGGTTGAGTTTTTCGAACTTCCTTCATTATTGAAGCAGTATTACGATTCTTCCAATCAAGTGTGTCTATATCCCATAATATAAATGACTGATCTACAGCTGCTTGAATAGCAGAGTTGATTCCACCGTATGGAGGTCTCATTATATGAACATCTTGTCCACTTGCCTTTTTCAAAGCTTCAGTAGTATCATTGATCTGACTTTTAGCTTGTTCTAAACTAATCTTAGTTAATAATGGATGACTCCATGAATGATTTCCGATTTGATGACCTTCTGCGACAACTTGCTTAATAATATCTTCATTTCCAGCAACTGCTTTCCCTACCATAAAGAATGTAGCTTTTGCATTATATTTTTTCAATAATTCTAAAGCAACAGGCGTAGTATTAGGATTTGGACCATCATCAAATGTTAAAGCTACAGCTTTTCTACTTCTCTTCTTAATATACTCATTATATTTTTCTAGATCCTGACCTTTAAGATATGTTTCATCAATATATTTAAATAAATCATTAACAGGTATTTCTACTAAATTAATATCTTCTTTATTTGACTCTACATTAATATTGAACTTAGATTCATTATAGTTGAATTTCCATGTAGCCATATCTTGATCTCGAAGATTTATAATATTTTGATTAATGACTTCTTCAGACAACCCTTTTACGGCTAGTTGTTGTTTTATTTTAGATAAAAACTTCTGTTTAGCAGTATCTGGTGAACTAAATAAACTAGATAATGTGAATTCTTTATTATCTTTATCTAAATAAATACTTGAGATTATTGATTCACTAGCAGATTCAACTTTTCTTGATTCTACTTTATGTGAGATTTTCTTTACATTTACTTCATTTACATTAGCAAAATTCGATTCTTTTTCTTCTACTCCATAAAATACTATTTCTTTAATATCCTTATCGAAGTTTAAACTCCCTTCTACCAATCCTTTGGTAGCATCATTTAAACGTTCCTTAATTTCATTAGCTTGTTCAGTGTTTGAATTTGGCGAATACACTTTAACATACTTTTCTCCTAACCATCCCGCTTTAACACTACTGTTTTTAGCTAACTCAGATTTATCTCCATCTTCAACTACTTTTTTTACCTCAGATTGAAAATTATAGTTTTGCCATTTTTGATATGCTTTATCTCCAAAAAATAATAAAAACGTGCATACTATCATGCATAACACAGCTAATAGAATACCTAATTTCTTCATTATTCGTTCCCTCCTTAATATATTTTCTTCAATTTATCTTTTGGGCCAATCCCATCCATTAATTATTATACATTAAACAATTAAATTACTCCAGTAAAATTTAAACAAAAGTATACAACTATTTTTTTATAGATAAAAAGATATTAACAATAATGCTAATACCTTTTTTATGTTTATTTATTCTGCATTCTACGACCTTTTTTATCGAAGAATTTCTTATCTGTACCACGACGTTCATTACGGTTTTTCTTATCTCTATTGTCAGAACGACGACGTCTGTCATTTCCTCTATTCGAACGTCTTCCCTTATCTTGCCTTCTAGGAAGAGGTTTTTCAAACGATAATTCTACATCAACTTCTTTTTTATCATTTATTAATTTACTTAATAATATAGTAATAACTTTCTCTGCATTAGTTTCAGCTAAAAGTTTGTTTGCTAAACTATTAAACTCTACATGATTTTTATCCATTTCTGAAATGACTTCATCAAATAATCTATTATGACGTGATTTTTTCACTTCATCTTGTGAATATGGACGTAACATTTTCATTCTCTCTCCACGAGAATTTTCAATGTCTTTTAAGTATGGCATTTCAACTGGATTTAAGAATGTAATTGCAACTCCTGATTTACCTGCTCTACCTGTTCTACCAATTCTGTGAGTATAACTTTCTACGTCTTGAGGAATATCAAAATTATAAACATGAGTAACATCACTAATATCAATACCACGTGCTGCTACATCAGTAGCAACAAGAATTTGTAATGAGTTATTTTTAAATTTACGTAAAATTTCTAAACGTTTAGATTGAGTAATGTCTCCGTGTAGTCCTTCTGCTAAATACCCCTTAGCGATTAAAGCACTCGCTAATTCGTCAACACGACGTTTAGTTCTTCCAAATACAATAGCTAGGTTTGGATTTTGAACATCTAAAAATCCAACTAAAGTTTCTAATTTTTCATTTTCTCTAGCAATTGTAGCATACTCTGTAATATCTGGCTTAAGATCCTCATCACTCATCGTTTTGATAAGTTTATAGTCTTTCATAAATTCTTTAGAAAGTTCCATTATTGTTTTCGGCATGGTTGCAGAGAACAATAATGTTTGATGTCTTGAAGTTATCTTCGATAAAATAAATCTAACATCTTCGATGAATCCCATATTTAGCATTTCGTCTGCTTCATCTAATACTAAATGTGTTAATGTTTCTAATTTTATCGTTCTTCTATTAATATGGTCGATTACACGTCCTGGTGTCCCTACTATAATTTGTGGGCGTTTTTTCAAATCTTGAATTTGTCTTTCAATACTTGTTCCACCAAATACGATGCTGACTTTTAATCCTTTCGCTCTTGACATAAGTCGAAGTTGTTCTCCTACTTGTTGAGCTAGTTCTCTTGTTGGCGCAAGAATTAATGATTGTAATTGATCATTTCGCCTTACTGTATCTACTAACGGTATTCCAAAAGCACCTGTTTTTCCTGATCCTGTTTGTGCTTGTGCTAATATGTCAACTCCAGATAATACATATGGAATTGTTTCTGTTTGAATACCAGTTGGAGATATGAAATTCATATTGGTTAGTGATTGAACTGTTTCCTGACTAACCCCTAATTCTTCAAATGTTGTCATTTGTTTCTCCTTAATTTATTCAATTTTATATACTGTCTTATTTATATAACCTGTTAATTATAGCATGAAAATTGAAAATAATAAAGAAATAAGGGTAAACTACATAGAAAATCATATTACTTTCATTTCAATTTATACATCTATTTCTTATATCTAAAATAAAATAATAGCATAGTAGGTATTTAACCACTATGCTATCATCCATTCATATATTAACAAATAATTTTCACACCATATGTTTTTTTACATATTATTATTTGTGATTTCATCAATTTTCTTAGCAATATTTTTTATGCTTTGTCCCGATTTACTTAGATTATTCGTATATATTAATAACATATAATCCTTATCACCAAAAACTATTGCAGTATCATGATAATTTGTATCTATCGCACCATACTTACTTGCTACTTTTTTATTTGGTATACCGTCTTTAATCCATTCTCCGTCTTCAGAATCCTCAAGGTATTTTATTAATTCAGGATATTTATCACGTTCTTTATATAACTTCGTCCAAACCAACTCCATCATAGCTGGAGTAATTTTATTATTTTGAGCTTCTTCTTGTGGTAATTTCGCTCCAAGACTAGCAAGATATTTAACTACTAAATCAGCCGCTGTCGCACTATTACCTATCAACATATTTGTAGCAGTATTATCAGAATATTGAATCATATTTTGTAGTACATACTCTAATTTATAACTATCTTTCTTTTGACTATTAGTTATTTGCCCATTACCTTCTTCTAGGAATTTTTCATTATATTCTATATCTGCATTTTTTGATATCTCACCATTTCTAATACGATCATATATCTTCATCGCATATATTACTTTTATCGTACTAGCTGCTGTAAAGTAATGCTTATCTTCTTGTGCATATCTGTATCCTGTAGAAAAGTTTTTATAGACAATACCTATTTCATTATTTCCTTTATACTGCTCTATTAGATTTTCCATAGCTTCATTCAATTCTATTTCACTTAGCTTTTTATTCTCAACCACTGGTTCTTCTTGTTTATTTTCTTCTTTCTGAGCTTCTTGTTGAGCAAGTTCCTGCTGTTTAATAGCGTCTTTTTTAGCCTTAATATGTGCACCTGCTGAAAATACACCGTAAATAATTAAAATCACTGCTGTTGATTCAATTAAAAACTTTAAAATTCGCTTCCAAGTTCTCTTCACTACTTTACTCACATCCTTTATCTATAATATTCTTATTCTAGTTTACTACATAACAACTGTTTTAACAATAATTTCACGAAAATATTCTTAAAAATAAAATTTACATTTTGATTAAAAAATATCTACTTTAACACTCTAGCAATATCCGTGTTTTTATTAAAGACTTAATTCAATTGTTAAAAGAGTAATCCAAAGTTTTTTGAATAACCCTTCTATAACTTTACACATTGGTTTTCAAATAAAAATCTTGCTCTGATATTTTTGAAAATCCCATATTTTCATACATATATTTTGGAGTATCATTGGCATCAACTACCAAAATAACATTTTCTTTTCTTTCATTGTTTATTGCAAAGTTAATAATGTGCTTAGCAATTCCACGATTTCTATATTCTGGTGCTATATATAGATTATCGATTTCAAAGAAATTATTTTTCACAATAATATTAGCAGAGCCAACAATCTTTTCACCATCTTTAGCTACAAGCTGTTTAATACTTTCAGACCTAATATTTTCATAAAGTAAAGTCTGATTATGCTCAGCCCATTCTTCATTACTAGCTTCAATATCTATTTTATATTGAAATTTTAAATATCTATTTAAATCAATTTTTTGTAGATATTCGACTGCAAAGTCACTTGGCTCCTGTTCTACAAAATTTCTAGTGTTTAAATAATATAAATTCAGGTTAATTTCACTAAAACTTTCCTTTTTCAAATATCTCTTTAGTTTTCTCGATAATGTAACATTTTCCATTGCTGCTAAATGAATAAAATTCACACCTTTATCTCTAAAGAAATTTCTACAAGAGGAAATATAATATTCAAGTTCATCTACAGTGGTAGGTTCTTTTTTCATTAATAGATAATTTCCACTAAAATATAATTTTGATTTTAACGTTTGATAAATTACATAACTATCTGTTTCAACTACCGACTTGGCTGGTGAATAAATATCTTTAAAACTATAATCCATAACTAGCACCTCCTATTCTTAATGTATTTTTCATTGTATTAATGATGACCATGAGGTCCATGATGATGTTCAAAATGATTGATTATTTCAAGTACTCTTGAGCTTCCTGTTAAGTCATAAACATTTCTTAAAGTTTCTACATACGTTGGATCATCGTGTAAAACATCAAAATATGTAACTACTTCTTCCTCAACAAAGTCAATATAATCTTCCTCTTCTGACAGAGCATTTAAAGCTGCGCCTAAAAGAATTGGATCATCTTTTATCAATGAATTTCCATTATATAAATCATAGATTTTATCATACTCATATAATGATTTAAGTGCATTTATAGCAATAAATAATGTTTCTTCTGAGATACCTTGCGCTGTTAATACTTCTTGCATTAAAGTACGGATATTATCATATTGTTGATCATCTTTATATAATGAAATCAGATGCAAGTAACCGCTAATAGCCATTCCCTGTAGCTCAATATATTTTTCTAGATATCTCTTAGCTTCGTCACCTTTTGACATATGCCCTAAGTGTAAATATGCTTCTGTGAAATCAGGATCGATTGCTATAGTTTTTAATAAGTGCATTTTTGATTTTTCTAAATTCTGAATTTGATTATAAGCAAATGCTAATGAGAACAGAATTCCTGCATCCTCATACCCTCTTCCATTTTGATTATAGAAGTCAATAGCCTCTTCAAATAATCCTAGAGCATATAAATTATCAAATGCTGTTTGGAAATTTTCTAAAGATGGTTCTTCATAGAAAATTCTCTCACTTAAGTTTCTAGCTTTATCTTCTCTTCCTGTTGATAAATAAATCCCTACTAACTCTTTATCAATTGCACGAATAGCCTCATCAAAATCTGTTCCTGCTCTAGCTGCTAAGAACTTATCTTCAGCTATTTCATATAGTTCATCTTCTAAATAAATCAATCCTTCTTGATATAAGATTGAAGGTGTTTTTGGTGAATTGTATAATACTACTAAAGCATCATCCTTCTTATCTAGATATAGAAGATTGTGAACATATCCTTCAATTGCAGTATCGTCTTCTCTATTCTGTTCATAAATAATTCTAGATAATTCTAAACACTCATCAAATAATCCATTATCTAAAAGTATTGTACGAAATTCCTCTTGTTGTTCTCTATCTAAAGCAGAAAAATCTATATCTTTTAATTCCTCTAAAAATTGTTGTATATCCATCTAATTTTCTCTCCTTGCTAACTTATTCATAATAAAAGTCAATTCAGTTTTTACAGTTGAATCAATATTATCGATACTCTTCTGAGCTTTTTCTAAATATCGTCTACTTACAGTTAATGTTTCTGATAAAACTTTATCGTTATTTTTTATATAATTTATTATTTCTTCTTTTTCTTCACTACTCGAATCTTTTGTAAAGTTATAAAATAGCTCTGGGTTTTCTTCTTTGGCTAATAAAGCTGGTAATGTAATATTACCGTTCATTAAGTCTTGTCCTACATCTTTACCAAGATTTTGTGCTCCTCCTACGAAATCAAGATAGTCATCAATTATCTGATAACTCATTCCCAAATAATAACCGTATGAAAAAGCACTTCTTATATCTTCATCAGAAGCATTCGAAACTATACTCCCTGCTACACAAGCAAAAGCTATTAATATTGCAGTCTTTCTCTTAATTTTTTTAAGATAGTCTATTCTTCTTGTTTTAATATCGTACAAGCCATCCGCTTGGATAAGTTCACCTATACATAGTTCTTTAAGTGTTTGTGCTAAATATAAATGTATTTTCTCATTTTCAAACTTAGCCACTTCTTTTAAAACTACAGAAAATAAATAATCTCCTACACGAAGAGCAAACTCATTGCTATATTTTTTATTCATCGTAACACTGCCACGTCTAGTATCAGCATCATCAATAATATCATCATGAATTAAACTAGCAGTATGAATTATTTCAACTATACTAGCCATTCTAATAATGTCTTTTTTATTTAGTTCAAAATTTCCTAATTTAGCACACATTAGTAAAAGAAGTACTCTAACCCTTTTACCCCCATTTAGAAAATACTTTTTTACAATCTCATCTAATTGTTCATTATTACTTTTAGTAATTTCGAAAATATCTTCTAACACCTCGTGTACCAACGTATCATACTGTTTTAACATTTTATTCTCCATTAACTTAAACAAAGGTTACCATTTTACTATCAGACTCTTGAAATTCAACATTATAGAAGTCAAACCAAGTCTTTATAACACTTAGATAAAATTCATCCTCACTAATCTCTTTAGCAATTAGCTGTAAATATCCATTCTGCATAGTTTCTGTAAGGTTAGCTAGCTTATCTAAACTACCTATCAACAAACTATAATACTCAAAACTAAAATAATCACCAAGTAAAAGTGATTTTGATTCAATATTATCACCTTCTAATTTATGACTATCAATTGAACTAAGTGCACAAAAGATTGCTGTATTATATAATTCATTATTAAAATTATATTTTTCTATAAAAGAAGTAATATTTAATTTTTCTATTAATCTTTCATTATAATTATATTTTTTCATAGTAAGTCCTTCATTTTTTATCTTTATAAATTATACCACAATATCGTGATTAATTAAAATTTGATTAACTAAATTTCACATAAAAAATTTTATATATTACATATTCATTAAGATAATAAAAAAGAGTAATCTTAAAATCATAACTCTAAGAAAATCATAATTTTAAAATTACTCTAAAATACACTCTTATTTATAATATTTCTATACAATTAATCAGAATAAATAGCTATATTTTTTCTACAACTATTTCTGTATCATTATTTCTTAATATTTTTATAGTATTAAAGTCACTTATTAATATTAAAAACATTACTAATGTAAGAATTGCTTTAGTTGAGACATTATCAATATTATTGCTAATCATACCTAGAAATACATAACAAATAATACTATTATGCCAATTAGATTGTTTCATATACTTCGAATTTTTAAAGTTTATATAAAAACTATATAAAACTATAAACAATTGACAAAAAACTAGAATATTACCAACCATAAAAATTTTCCTGAACTTTAATTTATCCTTACAAATAATTAACTGTTTCTTGATATTCCTCTGGTCTTTCTTTTCTAACAAATAGCATAATTGCTACGATGAAATATAATAAATATACAGGTACTAATACCCCTACTGTTCCAACAGCCACTACAATCGCTAACACTAAGAAAAGTATTCCAGATAAAATACGTTTTTTCATTAAGAATGTCGCTAATAATGCAACTACAACTAGTACTATTAATAGAACTGAATACATCTTAAGTCCTTGAATCGTATAATCAAGAAGTTGTTCAGCTGATAGATTTACCCCATTAAGATTTTTAGCAAGCTCTTCTTTAAAAAGATTTAAAAATTCTTGGTTATCTTTTAAAAGTGAAATCTTAAAGAATGAGCCATAAGCTAAAAATCCTGTTAATACTATTAATATAATATTAGCAATCCACGCCAATACTTTTTCTACTGTTCTTTTGAATGGTTTCATAATAAACCCTCCTTCTATAAAATCAAAGGTCTTTCCTTTTTACTAATTATAACATAAAACGTTATCATGTTACAATGAAAATTAAACTAATTTGCAAATTTTATACTAAAATGATAATCTTTAAATTTCACTATTTAGAGACATCAATTATCCTCTTTTTAGTCTTTTACTTCACTACTATTTAGATATTTTTTATTAAATAATATATGGCATAATCCTACAATAATGAATAAACCGAATAAATATAATATCTCCCTTGTAATTTGATAGTCATCAATCGTTAACATAGCTATAATTAAAAGGGTTATCACCTCAACACAGTAAAAAATAACTGCTATAATTCTTTGAATTCTACCCAATTTTTTTAGTGATTTTTTCGCATCATCAACAACCCCAATTAGGAAATCAAAAAATACATCAAACATAGTTTTTCTCCTTTATGTTCATCTATAGCCCCAATGAACTTTTTAATCTTATCCAACTTCAATATAATTCTATTTTTTGTACATTATAGCATTGTTTTTTTATAATTACAAATTTTTCTATAATTCTTCTTCATATAGTTACATTGTTCGTCATTATAAAAAATAATCCTCCAAACCAAAACGGTTTAGAGGATTACTAATAATTTATTATCTATCAACTAATGTAAATCGCACTTCAATCTTGAAGATTCCATCTTCTGGTGCATATGCTTGAATTGTTTCTTTGTGTTTTTCTGCTATAAGCTGTGCCATAGATAATCCTATACCATAACCTTTTATCGCACTATTTCTCGATTCATCTAATCTATAGAAACGATCAAAAACTTTGCTTAAATCACCTTTTTGTACATTGGCTTTATTAGAAACCTTTAAAGTAGCATATTTTCTATTCTTATTAAGTTTAACCGATATATCACTATCTTCTGGAGCATATTTAATTGCATTTTCTAACAGTATGTCCATTAACTGAATTATAGAATCTTTTTCTCCATAGTAATTCAGGTTAGGATCGACATCCGCTACAATATTCTTTTTTTGGAAGTTAGCTAATTCATCAAAATCTTCAATTCTTAATTTCAATGCCTCAGATAAGTCAAAGTGGGTTCTTTCTACTGTATCTTTTTCTTCCATACGACTAAATACTACTAAGCTATTAACTAAACTAGACAATCTATCTACTTGATTATGTATATTTTGCGTCCATTTTGAATCACCATTCATCATCTCTAATACATCAGCATTAGAACTAATAATAGCTAACGGTGTTTTTAACTCGTGACTAGCTCCTGTTATGAATTGTTTTTGTTTTAAATATGTCTCCTGTATTGGTGCTATTACCCTTTTTGATACTAGAATAATTAAAACAAGTACTGATAGTATTACTCCTATTGAAATTAAAACACTATTTTTCACAAAAGATTCATAAGAATCAAGTTCACGTTGGCAATTTAAAAATAATATTAAATCCCCTACATTTGTTTTTACTTTTAAGAATCTATAACTACCTATAAATCCGCTTGTTTTTCCTTTTTCTAATGCTTCAACTACTTTGCTTTGCAAAGCATCTTGATCCGCTATTAAGCTATCATCTCGGTATGCTTTAATTATTCTACCATTATTATCTACTTTAGCAATTGAAAAACCATTATATTCTGTAGCACTTGATGAATTTTTAGTAATTACCAAATCATCGCCATCTTCTGCAAAAATTTTTATCAATGCTTGTGATCTAGAAGCATCTAGCAATGTTGTATCTATTCTTTCTTCTAGTTTATTAAAATTAATAAAGTTTAATGCTATTGCAAGTATCGCTATTACGACAGCCACACTACCAACAGCAGTAGTTACGAATTTTCTCCTAAGACTCTTAAACATCTAGCATCTCCAATGTATAACCTACATTTCTTGTTGCTTTAATGTGGATATTAGCATCTAATGCTTTTAGTTTTTTTCTTAAGTAAGAAATATTAACCCATACTACATTAATTTCAGAATCACTGTCATAACCCCAGATTCTTTCTAAAAATTGTTCAGTTTGAATAACGTTCCCAGGATTTCTCATAAGCATTTCCATCATTTGATATTCTTTATTAGATAATCTTACTTTATCTTTTTCTGTAGATAATTCAAATGTATATTTACTTAAACTAACATTTCCTAATTCTAGTACGTTACTAGTAAATGTAGCCTGTCTTCTCGTCATAGAACGTACCCTTGCTAATAATTCTCTTGTAACAAATGGTTTTGTTAAATAGTCATCTGCACCGCTATCTAATCCATATACTTTGTCTTCGATTTCTGACTTAGCTGTAAGTAATAATACTGGTGTATTTTTTTTATTTTCTCTAAGTTTTTTTACTACTGTTACTCCGTCCATTTGTGGCATCATAACATCAAGAATAGCTCCATCATAATCATCTAACATTAGATAATCTAATGCATCTTGTCCATTATTTACTACATCGACTGAGTAATTATTGTGTTTCAGCATTGCTTCTAGAGCATCTGCTAAGTCTCTTTCGTCCTCTGCCAATAATAACCTCATTGACTTTCACTCCTTACTATATTTTTGTGTTGTTTTTTCCAATATAAAATCATTATATATAAACTAACTAAAATCAAGTTTAAACTATTATTTAAAATACTAAATATATATTAGCAGTTTTTTCTTAGAAAAATCTAAGTCGTTCTATATACTTTTTTAATTTTTCGTTATAACATAACTATTGAAAAAAGTTATCTATACTGTCTATTATATCAAAATTCCAAATTTTATTCTCTATTGAACAATAAAATTAGAAAAAATTTTTTCTTAATTATTATCCATTTTTTAATATTTTAACTTATTTTGTCTATACATGTCAAAACAAATGGCTAACGTTTTCTAAAACATTAGCCAAAATAATTATTTTCTTCCAATAAGTAGTCCACTTTGGATATAATCTTTCATTTCTTTTCCATATCCCCATTTTTCTGCATATTCATCTGTTACATCTGAATTAATGATTTGAAACTTCGGAAATCCCGCTTTTTCAATAATCTCAGCCATCTCTTCTTCCAGAAGAGCACCAGCCACTCAAGTACAGTGCATTCTACTAGAATTTTTCCATTCTAATGGCAATTCTTTTTTCAAAATAATATCAGATATTACAAACATACCATCTTCCTTTAAAATACGATGAATTTCGTCATATACTTTTTGCTTATCAGGTTCAAGATTGATAACACAGTTACTAATAACTCTATCAACTGACCTATTTGCTAAAGGAATATTTATTAACTCACCTTTAATAAATTCAATATTATCAAATCCCTTATTATCCCTAACTTTCTTAGCTTTATCTAGCATAGAATCTAATCTATCTAAGCCATATAGTGTACCTACTTTTGAATTTTTCATCTTTGTTATGAAAATATCCATTCCAGCTCCACATCCTAAATCAATTAAAGATTGTCCTTCTTTAATCTTCAAGTGATTAATTGGATTACCACAAGAAAGCCCCATATTTATTTCATCAGGAAATTCATTAATAATTTTTTCATCATATCCTAGAGATTTACTCAGTTGCTTCGGATCAATTTTTGTCTTTTGTTTATTTTTAGAAATATTATCATAGAAGTTATCAACTGATAATCTTATTTTAATATTATTTTGCATACTTACACCAACTTTTTTTATTATTTATTTTTCATCATCATTATTAATTTTATCATACGCACCTTAATTTTTCTATCTAATAAAAAATAAGCCCTAATTAGGACTTATTTTTTTGAAAATTATATTAATTTATTATATTCTTCTTCTGTTAAGTAACTTGAAATTGCACCTGTTTTTGTAGTTGTTAAACTAGCATAGTTTGTCGCAAATTTTGCCATTTGAGCTAATTCTTCTTCTGAAATGTTATTAAGATCTTCATTATTTAATAGTTTCGATAAGAATGAACCAGCAAAAGCATCCCCAGCCCCAGTAGTATCAACTGCTTTTATGTTAGGTATTTCAGTTACTACCTTATGATTTTCATAATAAACTTCTGCACCGTGTTCTCCTTTAGTATAAAGAACAACTTTCATATGACTAAAGTCTTTTTTCAATGCTTCTTCGATATTAGTAGTTCCTGTTAAGAATTCTAATTCGTTATCAGCAACCTTAATTACATCAACATAAGGTAAGAATTCTTTAATAGTTTCAAGATACACCTTATGATCATCCCAAAGATTGAATCGTAAGTTTACATCAAAAGAAATTAACACTCCCGCTTCTTTAGCTTTTTTCAGTAATAAATGATGGCTATCTTTTGATTCTTCTTGAATTGCAATACTTGCGAAGTGAATTGCTTCAATTTCAGATAAATCAACTTTTTCAACATCTTCTTTGCTAATTCTTAATGTTGATGAACCTTTAAAGTAAAAACTAAATGAACGATCTCCAGTTTCATCTAAAGAAACAAATGCTAATGGTGTAAAACTATCAGCTTTACGACTTACATATTTACAATCTACATTTTCATTTTTTAAAGTATTTTCTAGAAAATCACCAAAACCATCTTGTCCTAATGATGTTAATAAATAACTCTTATGCCCCAGTTTTTGTGCAACACAAGCAACATTAGCCACACATCCACCAGCCTCTTTTTTAAACGATTTTACTTTATCGATTGTTCCTACACCTTCTCCAATAAAGTCAATTAGCATTTCTCCTATACATAAAACTGCCATTTTAGTTCTCCTCTCTAATTTCAATTGCTCCAAGTTCTTTCGCTAAATAATCAGTAGCTGAGATATTAACATTATGGTTTTCTGGATAAAATCTTGTTGAAAGTGCAAAAGAGCCATCATTTGCGAATAATTCAATAGATGAACTATCAAATACTATTTCTACATTTTCTAAATCCAGTTTATATTTTCTATCATCTCTTCCATAGCCACTAGTCCCAAAAGAAACTTTTAATTCTTTATTGTCATAGCTTACTTTAAAATCAGCTACGCTAATTTCAAATTCTTTACCATGTTCTTGTTTATAATACCATGTATTTTTGTTAAAGTCATTAGATTTAATATCGCTACCTAATAAATCTTTAACCGATTTGTGTAACGTTTGTCTAACTTTACCATCTTTGTAATTCACTACACGCGGCACGGTCATACAGTTTTGATAACCAAACTTCGTAGTTGGATTAGTATAGCTACTATCTGGAACATACATCCAACCTATAAGTACTCGATTATTATCTTCATCTAAGAATGTTTGTGAAGCATAAAAATCATGTCCATAATCTAATAACGTGAAGTTATCTAATTTATCAACATTCTCAATCCCCTCTTCTACTACAGAATATCCAATTTGATACATATTTTCATAATTTGGATACATTCTTGTAATTCCTTGTGGTGAGAACATAAATATTTCTTTTCCATCTACTTCGAAATAATCTGGGCATTCCCACATGAATCCTAGATTTTTTTCTGAGTAAATAGTTTTATATGGTTTAAGAGTATCCTTATCGAATACTAATAAACATCCATAATCATTGCTATCTCTAGCTCCAAGAACTAGATAGTTTTTTCCATTTTTTTCAAATATTTTAGGATCTCTAACATGATTTGACATATTAGGATAATCGTCTGTTGTTAACAGACATTTTTTCTCAGTAAAATTAATTCCATCTTCCGTTTCAAAAGATATGGTATTATGACCACGGCCTTCATGAACGTAGTCATAATCACCTTTATATTTCACATTTCCTGTGTAATAGAAGACAAGCTTTCCATCTTCTATATTGGCACTTCCCGAATATACACCACTCTTTTCTTCTTCTATAGTTGGTGTAAGGAATACGCCAAGATCTTCATAATTTTTTAAATCACTACTAGTATAGTAATACCATAGTTTTAAACCACCTTCTACTTCATAAGAATACTGGTGAAAAATATGATATTTACCTTTAAAGTAAGCTAATCCATTCGGATCGTTTAGCCAACCTTTAGTAGGTTCTAAATGAAGATTTTGTTTCCAGTTATTAGCTAGCATTTACAAGTTCCTTCTTAGTTTTGAAGAAGTATGCTGTTACTGAGAATGAAACGATGAATGATAATGCTAAACCAATTCCAAATGTTGACCAGTGGTTTGCTGGAATTGATAAGAATCCTGGAAGACCGGCTGCTCCTAATGCTGATGCAAATACTTTGTTTAATCCAATCCAAGCACTTCCTACCGCACTTCCTACAATAGCCCCGTAGAATGGATATCTAAGTCTTAAGTTAACCCCGAACATAGCTGGTTCTGTAATACCTAATAATGCAGAAATACCAGATGCTGATGAGATTGATTTCATTTTTGTATTTTTAGAGAATACTAATACTGCAAGAACCGCTGCACCTTGTGCTACGTTAGACATAGATGCGATTGGGAATATAAATGTTAATCCTGTTGCAGCTAGTAATTGAGTTTCAATAGCTGAGAAACTTTGGTGTAATCCAGTGATTACGATTGGTGCGTAGAATAAACCGAAAATACCCGCTCCTACGAATCCACCTTGCATGTATAACCATTGTAATCCTTGACCTAGTAAAGTACCAGCTTCACGAAGAACAGGTCCCATCCATGCGAATGTTACGAATCCAGTTACAAATAATGAAACTAATGGTGTAGTTAAGTTATCTAACCATGATGGAGTTACACGACGTAAGAATTTTTCAATTGTCGCTAATAACCAAGCAGCTGCTAGAATTGGTAATACAGTTCCTTGGTATCCTACTTTAGCAATCTTAAATCCGAATACATCCCAGTATTGAAGAGTTGTAAGTCTTTGTAGACCATCAACTGCTTGACCACTTTGGTTAACGATATCTAAAGCTGGAGCAAGAAGTTGGTTTGTAGATGGATCTAATTTACCAAATACATAAAAATTCATTACATCCGGATGAACCATTAACATAGCAAGTGCTGCCCCAAGATATGGATTACCTCCAAAACGTTTAGTAGCAGAGAAACCAATTAATACAGGTAAGAATACGAACGGTGCATTTGCAAATACGTTAACCATATCAGCAAGACCTGCAATACCTGGGTTAGCTTCAATAACTGATTTACCAGTGTAGAATAAATCTTTAGCTGTTAATACGTTGTTAATCCCCATTAAAAGACCACCAGCAACGATTGCTGGTATAATCGGAACGAAAATATCACTTAACATTTTTACAAAACGTTGTAGTGGATTCCCTTTTGGTTTTTTAGAAGTAGTTTTTTCACCTTCTTCTTCACTTGAAGCTCCACCTTTGTATACCTCATTGTACTTAGCGTATACTTGTTGAACAAGACCACTTCCGAAGATTAATTGAAGTTGACCATTGTTAAAGAATACACCTTTAACACCTTCAATATCTTCTAATTTTTCTTTATTGTATTTTTTTTCATCGTTTAATTCTAAACGAAGACGAGTTGCACAGTGAACAACCGAGCGTAAGTTTTCCTCACCACCACTATGTTCAACAACTTCTTTAACAATTTTTTTTAAGTCCATAGTTCTTTCTCCTTTGTATTTTTTTAATTTATATAATGACTCTTAACATTTACCAAACAATAATGGTAACGTTACTTTTTTATTGTACACCTCTTCTAATATAAATGTCAAGAGAAAAAAGTAACGTTACCATGAATATTTTTTAAAGCTTCTTATCCTTGCTTGAGACTAGTAATTTTGATATAATCAAATAGCATAAAAATACTATAGAAAGTGAGGTTATCATGGATTTTAAGATTTATAATTTATTTTCCAATGTACTAAAAAATATAAATCGCTATAAATTTACATATATATCTATTGCCGCAATTATTCAGCTAATGCTTATTTGTGGTTTATGGCTTATATCTAGAATCTTCCAACTCGCTCTTACACTTGCAGGCGAAGAACATTTAGATAAGAACAATATTTTACATATCCTTACTAATCCCTATAGTTTTGTGATTTTAAACTTACTAGTTCTTATTGTAGCATTTTTTATGTTTATTGAGTTTTCTATACTAACCTTTACCATCTATGGTCAATTAACAGAAAAACAATATTCATTTCGAAGCATATTAGACAATGCGTGGACTAAGACAAAAAATCTTGCAGGTTTTCAAACCTTATTCTTTATATTCTACTTTTTAATAACTATACCTACGATAAATCTTGGAGTGAAATCTGTTCTTGCAAAGAATTTATTTATACCAAAGTTTATAAGTAGTGAAATTATGAAAACTAACAGTGGACTTATTGTATGGGGATTAATTATGATAGTTTTTGCTTACCTGAATCTTAGACTAATTTTCACCCTTCCACTAACTGCTGTCGGAGATGAAAATATACTGGATAGTATAAAAAGAAGTTGGGAACTTACAAAAACTGGCAAAAGAAAACTTGTCTTAACTATACTATTATTTGAAATAATATATTTATTAATTGCTGCAGTTTTAACTGGTGTAATTACATACATTTGTATCTATTTAGATAATGACGGTAATAATTCAATTATACAAACACTATTTTTCTCTTCGATAAGTGGAATTATCTTCTTTTTAGGTGTAATATCAAAAGTAACGGTTATAACTTCATTAATAACTGTTCTAATAGATCATAATGAGATATCCGAAAAACTTGTTAATAATCTTAATGAGAACAAGAAAAAATCAAGATTGGTAGTAACATTGACCACAGTAATTATAGTTGTTGCGGTTCTTGTGAATGGTTTTAATATGTACGGAAACGGTGTTAACAAAAACATTGAGACTATAGCTCACCGTGGATATGTTGCTAAAGGTGTAGAGAATTCAATAGAAGCACTTGAAGGGGCGGCTGAAGTTGGTGCTGATTACGTAGAATTTGATATTATTCTAACAAAAGACAATAAATTTGTAGTTATGCACGATTATAATTTAAAAAGACTTGCAGGATTGAATAAGCGAGTTCAAGATATGAATTTTGATGAAGTAGTAGGTCTAATAATTAAACAAGGTGATTATACTAGTAAAATTCCATCATTAGAAGAATTTGTAAATAAAGCGAAAGAATTAAACATGAAGCTTGTAATCGAACTTAAACCTCATGGAGCAGAACCATCTAATTATATAGACATATTAATTGATGAAATAAAGAGGTTAAAACTTGAAAATTATAAATTTATGTCACTAAATCCTAAAGTTATGGAAGAGTTAGAAACAAAAGCACCAAACTTGGAAACTGGTTATGTTATTCCTCTTCAATTCGGAAATTTTCACCATAGTAATGTTGACTTTTTCGTAATAGAAGATTTCTCATATAGAGATCGTCTAGTGGAACAAGCTAGAAAAGAAAATAAGCAAGTTTTTGTATGGACAATCAATGACTCAGCACTAATAACTAGATACTTACAAAGCCCCGCTGATGGAATAATTACCGATGAACCTGAACTTGTGAAAGATGAAAAAGATATTCTAGAAAATAATTATTCCTATTACGATAAAATATTACGACTAATCAATATTTAATAACAAACACGACTGAAATTATCATAATATTTCAGTCGATGATTTTTATTATCCTGTGATTTTTTAATACTCTTTTAATATTTTATACTCAGTTATTTTAATTCGATAACTCTATCACAAAATTTATCCAAAATAACATTACTATGTGTAATTAATAAGTAACTTAAGTTATATTCATCTTTTAAATCTAATAACAGATTCAAAATTTCATTTTGAATAAATACATCTAAAGAAGCTGTTATTTCATCACAAATTAATATCTTAGGTTCTAATAACAATGCTCTTATTATATTGATTCGTTGTAATTGTCCTCCACTTAATTCTTGAGGATATTTTGATAATATATCTGTTGTTAAGTTACATTTATTTAATAACTCATTAATCTTATTTAATACTTCAGTTTTAGTTAATGAGAATTGCACCTGTATACTTTCCTCTAATATCCTTCCTATCTTTTGTTTTTTATCTAACGATGAATATGGATTTTGAAATATATACTGTATTTCTTTGCGGATTCTTTTCCCTCTTTTTTTATCTTGAAAAATAGAAAAAGAATTACTAAGAATTAATTCATCATTATAATATACTCTTCCACTATCCATCTCTTCAATATTTACTAATATTTTAGCTAAAGTCGATTTCCCAATACCTGAAACACCAGATACCCCTAATATTTCATTCTTCTTTAGTAAAAATGATATATTAGATAATACTTGTTTACCATTAAATTGTTTACATATATTCTCTACTCTTAGCACTCTAATCATCTCCTGTATAAAATCTATTATTAGGTAACTTTTTCAAAATTGTACAGTCTAATAATTTTTTAGCGTATGAACTTTTAGGTGAATTGAAAAAATTATATACATTTTGTGATTCTATTATCTCTCCATTCTTCAGTAAGATTATCTCATCAGCTATTAATCTAGTCGCTTCTAAATCGTGACTTACAAATAATATAGCGGTATTGTTTTTTCTAGAAAGACCTAATAATAAATTCAAAATTTCTTCTTGTGTTCTCGAATCTAAAGAAGTGGTTGGTTCATCAGCTATAATAAGTTTGGGTTTTAGTGCTATTGCAATTGCTATAACTATCCTTTGAGCCATGCCTCCACTTAATTCATGAGGATACATATTATATACATCCTTGTAATTTTCTAATTTTACATCTTTTAATAAATTTAAAACATTACTTTTAATTTCAGCTTTTGATAAGGATGAATGAATATTGAAAATATCCGCTATTTGATTCCCAATTTTTCTAAGTGGATTTAATGTAGATATTGCATTTTGAAATATCATAGATATCTCCTTACCTCTTATATTAGAAAATTCCTTTTCTTTTATCTCTAATAAATCCATACCTCTAAAGAATATTTTCCCTTCTGTGATTAATTCATCATTCATATACTTATTTAATCCCAGTATACTTCTACATATAATACTCTTACCACTTCCAGATTCTCCTACCAATGCAAGAACTTTTCCAGACTCTAACTCAAAATTTATATTTTCTACCAATATCTTATCATTTAATTTAATTTTTAAATCTCTTACTTCTAACATTTTCCCTCCTACTTATATATCTGTTCTAAACCTCTACCAATTGAATTTATACTAAAAACAATAAGAACTGTAATTATCCCGGCAGGAATCCATTGCCACCAATAATTTTGAATAGCTGTTATATTTTGAGCAGATTCCAATATATTTCCTAAACTAGGCATTGGTGGTTTTACACCCAATCCTAAAAAACTTAACGAAGCTTCAATCAATACAGCATTAGCCATTGCTATAGTAGATGCTACAATTATTTGTTTCAAAATATTTGGAATTACATGAAATCTAATAATTCTTATAAAATCAAAACCAATGATCCTAGAACTTTTTACAAAATCTTCTTCAGAAACTTTTAAAACTGCTGCTCGTACTATCCTTGCTACTTCAGTCCATTGAAAAATACTAATTATAATAATTACATTTACTATACTTGGCCCTAAAATAGAAGAAATTACAATAGCAATTATTAAAAAAGGAAAGCTCATAAATACATCAATAATTATTGATATAAATAAACTAATTTTCCCTTTAAAATATCCTCCAAAAACACCTATCACTACACCTATTATAAGTTGGAAAAATGTCGCAAGTACACCTACCAATAAGGAGACCCTTACACCATAAACAATCCTAGAAAATACATCACGACCTAATGAATCTGTGCCTAATAAATGCTCTTTTGATGGAGGCGTATTCAAACTAAACAAATCTATTTTCTCAAAATCCAATGAAATCATAAAAGGTAGCGTTATTGTAGATAGTATTATTGTTACCATAGTTAACATTCCTATATATAACAAATATTTATTTTTCATATTTTATGTTATACCTCCTAATACTTTATTCTTTTATCATTAATAACATATAAAATATCCGCTATTAAATTAGACACTATAATTATTATTGAAGCAATAAAGAGTATTCCCATTATTAAAGGATAATCCCGATTTAGTATTGCATCATAACTTAATTTTCCGATACCAGGCCAAACAAATATAGTTTCTGTTATTAACGTTCCCGAAAATAGCGTTGGAATTTGTATAAATAATAAAGTTAAAATTGGATTTAACATATTTCTGAATCCTTGAGTAATCATAGCCCTTTTATATGACTCTCCTTTTGATATCGCCATCAATATATAGTCACTATTTTTTACTGAAATAAACTCTTCTTTTATATATTGTGTGAAACTTGCTGCTTGAGTTAATGATAATACTAGTGCAGGCAATATCGTATGGTATAATACATTAAATACTCTAGCAAGCCCTTCATTATTCTCCCTGACATCTGAAATTCCAGAAGTTGGAAAAATCCCTAAATCATAAGATAACCATTTTATAGCAAGTAATCCGACAAAAAATGTAGGAATTGATATACCTATAAAACTAAAAATTGATATACACTTATTTAATATACTATTTTCTTTTACAGCTGAAACATATCCTAGTAATATACTAATAATAAGCGTAAATATTATCGATACGCCTGATAATATCAATGTATTAGGAAGTCTATTAAATATTACTTCTGTTACTGGACGAGAAAAGTTTATCGAATATCCAAACTCGCCATTTAACATATTAACCAACCACTTAAAATATTTAATATACAATGGATCATAATATCCCAAATTCCTAAGTATATTTTCAAAAACTTCTGGTGAGGCATTCGGATTAATCATTGAGCTATACGGATTTCCTGGTTGCAAATTTATTAAAACAAATATTATTAATGATATTCCAAATATAACAAAAATGGACAATATTAATTTTTTACAAATATACTTTAACAAATATATCACCTCTAATTACTAACAAGAGGATGCAGACACATCCTCTTGTTCTCATTTTTTTATTTTTCTATTTCCCAATTAGCTGCGTCAGAAAAGTCTCTTAATGTTGAAGGTTCGAAACCTTTTAATTTTGGATTAAATGCTTTAACGATATTTTGTTCGTATAAATAAATCCATGGAAGCTCTCTATTCATGTAAATTCCAAATTTCTCATAAGCGGCTTTACGTTTTTCTATGTCAAATGAACTAATACCATCTTCTAAGAATTTATCTACTTCTGCACTCTTCAATCCAGATATATTCCATCCTTCTTTACCTTTAACATCACTTACAGCTTTTGAGCTCCAATAAGATGTTAAATCTGGATCAGCAGGTAAGTTGTTTCCCATCATATATAACTCAAATTCGTGATTTGCAACTACTTTTTGCATTAACGCTTTGAATTCCATAGTATTTATATTAATTTTAACCCCTGCTTGTTTTAAGTTCTCTTGAATAATTTGAGCAGTTTGTTCTCTTAATTTATTTCCTGTTGGAACATCTAAAGTGAGTTCCAGATTTTTACCATCTTTATCTACATAACCATCGTTATTTGTATCTTTATATCCTGATTTTTCTAACAATTCTTTAGCTTTTTTAACATTAAAGTCATATTTTTCTAGTTTTTCAGCTTTAGGATATGCCCATGATGAAGATAACATAGGTGTATTAACTAATGTACCATTACCTTCTAATAGTTTATCTACCATAGATTTTCTATCTAAAGCATAGATGAATGCTTCTCTAATATTCTTATCTTGAAGAGTTTTATTTCTTAAATTTGTTCCCATGTATTGGAATAGATTATTAGCATATTTTTTCATCACAAATTTATTTTTTTCTAACTCTTTTCTATCAGCATCTTTCAAATTAGAAACATCAGCTATATCTACTCCTCCATTTTTCAATTCTGCTCCTACTGTATCATCGTTAACTACTTTATAAACTAGTTTTTCTGTTTTTGGTTTTCCAGCATAATAATTATCATTTTTTACAAATTTAACTTCGCTTCCTTCTGTAAATGATTCTAATTTATACGGCCCGCTTCCCACAGGTTTTTTCAACTTATCTGTTGCTGTTTTCCATTTACCTGGTTCAACATCTTTCCAAATGTGCTCTGGAATAATTCCTGTTGTTCCGATATTAATTAATGCTGGTGCATATGTTTTAACAAATGATAATTCAATTGTACTTTCATCTACTACTTTGATACCTTGAATTTCTTTTGATTTCCCTGTGTTATAGTCTTCAGCCCCTACAATTGATTTAACAAAATTATAGTTTGCACCTTGATAGTCTTTGTGAGCTAGTGATTTCAATGTAAATTTAACATCTTCTGCCGTTAATTTATGACCATCACTCCATTTTAAATCTTTTTTTAATTTAAATGTGATTTTTAGATTATCATCAGATACTTTATAACTTTCAGCTAAATCAGGCTCTACATTTTGATTTTTGTCTAATTTTAATAGCGAGCTATAAACAACTGAATCTACAGCATCATCATATTTTGAGTCTGCTAATAATGGATTGAATACACCAGAAGGAGAAGTAGAAATCCCATAAACAATAGTATCTCTATGCTTTCCACTTGTTGCTCCATTGTTACTATTATTTGCACATCCAACTGTACCTATAGTTAATGCCCCCATCATTATTAAAGTAATTATTTTTTTTGTATTCATAATTTAATACCTCTTTATTTTAATTTATAATATCCTTTAATTACTTTAACTTATATTTTTAAAAATTTTTAAATATTAAATTTTATTAGTAATTATTAGTTATATTATACATCTTTTATAATACAATATTTTAAATACGCTTTCAATACTCGTTAGTATACATAATCTCTATTTATAAAGGCGATATTTTACATTTTTTATCATATATTATTGATATTATCAAATTATTAATCAAACAAAATTACATTATTTATATATTTAGAAAAATAATAATTTTTTTATGTCATACTTTAAACAATTTCTATATTAAATTAAATTTTGTAATCATATTATTTTAGACTGTTCAAAATTAATCCATTAAAAAATAAAAATCTACTGTTAAAATTACTTAACAATAGATTTTTCACATTTATTTCAATTCATATGTTTTTTTTACAATCTCAATATATTTTTCTCTATCCTCTAATTTCGGTATAACTATTTTCTTAGTGTTACATTTTGCTATTTTTAGGAAACCAAATTTTAAATAATCCCTATTTATCTCTACTTGGTGCTCTTCATGCTCGAAAATTTCAGGGTTAGTGACATAAACCGCAGTTAATAGATCCCAAATTATTATATAATCAATATTATAGTCTTGACTATGATATTCTATCCATTGTTTACATTCTTCATATAATTCTACACTATAGCCTTTAAAAGATGAAATTATACTCTTAACTTCATCTAAGAATAATTTAGAGTCTAAACAAGTATTTCCCGTTAAGATAACTGGACTCTTCACGTTTGAAAGTACCTCAAATGAACTATTATGGGATACTGATAAATTTAATTCATTCATTACCTTTCCATTTATTATCAATGGTTCAGTAATACCTCCCATAATAACAATATTTTTTACTCTTTCAAATACTTTATTATCCAAAAGATACGCATCAGCAATATTTTTTAAAGATCCAGTTGCCAAAATTGTAACTTCATTTGGATATTTTTTCGTTTCTTCTACAATATACTTTGCTGCAGAATTTTCTAAAAAATTCTCCTCATTTTTATTCCCAAAATAAACTGGAACATCTATATTAAACTTAGAAACTAATACCTTTGTGCTTTCTATTACCTTGTCTAAAATATCATTCCCAAAAGTAAGTGAAACGCCTAATAAATCAACATTAGGATTTTTATAAAGATACAGCAAAGTTAATCCATCATCAATATCTCTATAGTTAATCCCCATGGTATTATCACAATCATAAATTACTTTCATTAAAGACTCTCTCCTTGTTTAAACTCAATGTATTTCGCTTCTAAATATTCCGCTTCAGATAAATCATGAGTAACAAAGATTATTGAGGTATTATATTTTTCTCTTATAATCTTCACTAAATTCATAATCTCTAATTTAATCTCTTTATCTAATCCAGTAAAAGGTTCATCTAGCAGCAATAATTTTGGTTTTGAAATAACCGCTCGTGCTAAAGCAACTCTCCTTTGCTGTCCTCCTGATAATTCTTTAGGATACTTATTTAACTTATCTTGTAAATGAATATCCTTCGCAACTTCCTCTACCATTTTTTTAATTTCATGTTTAGGATACTTTTTCATTTTAAGTGAGAATTCAATATTTTCGAAAATTGTCATATGTGGAAATAATAAATTATCTTGGAACATTAGAACAATATCCCTTTTATTTACAGGAATGTTATTTACATTAACTCCATCCAAAAGCACATCTCCACTATAGTCCGTCTCTAATCCATTTATTATTTTTAGCAGGGTTGATTTACCACAACCTGATGGACCAATCATAGCTATAATCTCTTCTTTATTCATCACAAAATTGTAATTATCAAAAATCACCTTATCCTTGTATGAAAAACTTATATTTTTTAAAGTTAAAATTTCCATTTTTTCTCCTTATATATCCAACTTATCACGGATCTAAACACCATAATTACAATCATACATGTTACTAAAAAGATTATTCCATAAATTGATGAAATATGTCTATCTTTAGCATAAATATAAGGGAACATAATTAAGGTATATGTTTTAACACTACCCCCTCCTATTAAAGACACTACAAAATACTGACTAATAGATACTAAAAATACTAGAGTGGACGTTATTACCAGACCTGGTGATATAAGTGGAAGTGTAATTTTTCTAAATGTCATGAAACTACTAGCACCTAAACTTCTTGCTTGTTTTTCTATATCATCCCCTACAATTTTTATTATAGGTTCAAGTCCTAAAACGGCATAAGGTATACATACAAATAATTCTAACAAAATTACTCCAATTACATTGTTTGCTATACCTAACTTGATAAATGATAGATGAATACCCATCGATATTGAGGTCATAGGAATTAAAAATGGTATTATCAAAATAAACCTAATAATTCCCTTATATTTAATCTCGTATAATGCTAAAGCCTTTGCTATTGGATAAGCAATGACTACACTAAGAAATGTTACTGTTATCGAAAGTAATACACTAAACCCAAGAATAGATAATTCTTTTTGACTTAATGCCGTATCCCACATCCTAAATGAAATTTCACTTGGAAAAATATTAGGGTAATTCCAATTTTCAACAAATGCCCATGCTACAAATTGTAACAATAATATTGAAAAAAATATAATTATACTACCTTCTAAAATCTTTTTAATCATTGATTTCACCAACTTTAACCATTTTTTTAAATATAAATATCATTACGATTGTTGAAATAATACCAATACCAAAAATTACCATATTATATGCCATCGCTTCCGGTCTATCACTCAATAACGGATTAGTATATGCATTATAACTCAGTGTTGCTAGTGACTTAGGAGAACTAGGACCTAATAGTTGTGGTACTTCATAATCACCAAATGCATATATAAAAACAATAATGAACATATAAAATATATTTGGTAACATTAATGGCAATGTTATCTTCTTAAAGACATTAAATTTAGATGCACCTAGACTTCTAGCCTGTTTGTAATAATCACTATTTATTCTTCTCAGTACAGCAACTAATGTTACAGTAACAAACGGTATTTCTTTTATCAAATAACATATTATTATTCCAATAGAATTTTCAGAAAATAATAACATTGGAAAACTTTCCTGACTATTCAATAACCCCATACTATACACTAATCTAGAAACCAAGCCTGTTTGTGATAATAATTGAATAACGACTAATGCAAATATCATATGAGGTACAACAATTGGGATATTCATTATTCTTTCAGCTAATTTACTGTTATATTTATTAATAATTATTGATATTAATATTCCTATTATTATAGATAAAATAGCTGATACAAAAGAATATATAAAAGTAAATTTAATACTCAGTAAAAAGGTTTTGGATTGCAGTATTTTTTTATAAAAATCTAACGTTATATCTGTCATGCCTATTTCAGGGAAATACCCTAAACTTTGACTTATTCCTGTATATAACGATAATAATAATATGGATAAAATTATAGTTATGGCAGGAATTACCATAACTATAATTTTTGTTTTTTTATTTAGCATTTAAAACTTCTTCTTCCCAAATTTTTTCAAAGATTGGAACTAGTTTTGCAGGCATTTCTGGAATACGTTTTTTAACTAATTCACTTTGTGGTAAAGTAGCGACACCTAGTTTAATTCCATCTAATTGGCTCTTTTCTGCACTGCTCAATTTATTAATATCGAATACAGGCATATCTCCCCATACAGATGGGTTGTATTTAGATAATTGTGCTTCAGCAGAAATAATTTGGTTAGCAACTAACATTGCACCAGCTTTATTCTTAGAATTTTTAGCTATTGCAACAAAGTGCGTATTTCCAATAGTTCCTTTATCAAATAAGAATGTTTTAGTTGATTTAGGGAAAGTTCCTTTTTCAATGTTTGCAGACGCTGAATTAGGATTGTAACTCATTGTAAAGTCAACTTCACCATCTTTAAACATATTATCTAAAGCAGGAGTATCAGCTGGATATGTTTTACCTTGATTCCATAAATATGGTTTGATTTCTTTTAAATAATCCATCGCTGGTTTAACAGCTTTTTTAACTGTTTCATAATCAGCTTCCATAGTCATAAATTGTTCATAACCTACTGTATTTGAAATTACATTTCTTACAAATGCTGAAGATGTAAAATCAGGCATAGCTGCATATGTGAATCTTCCTGGATGAGCTTTAACATACTCTTTTAATTTTTCTAAACTTGTAGGAGCTTCTTTTACTTTGTCCGAATTATAAATCATAACAAATTGTGCTTTACCATAAGGAACTTCGTAAAATTCTGTTGGATAACCAAAATCGCTTTTAACATCATTTGAGTTTGCATCAATATATTTTTCGAAGTTAGGTAATTTATTAGCAAATGGTCCAAATAATAAATTATTCTTTTTAGCAGTGTAGAAGTTTTCACCGTTAATCCAAATTAAATCAACGCTTCCGTCATCTTTTTTCCCTGCTTTATCTTCATTAATCATAAGATTCAACACTTCATCGATGTTCATTCCAACACGATTAACTTTAATATCATAATTCTTTTGCACCATTGGAGCAAGTTCTTTATCTACCCAGTTATTAGTCAGTTCACTTCCTCCATAACCGTAGAAGTTTACTGTAGTTCCTTTTGATTTTTCTTTTAATTGATCAAAGCTTAAATCTTGAACCTGAGTAGATTCTGTACTTTGTTTGCTAGTTGGCGAACAAGCAGTTATCCCTAGAACAACTAATACCGCTGTAAGCAACATAGCAACATACTTAAATATTCTTTTCATAATATATTATTCCTTTCTTATTTTGTTGAGAAAACATTTTCTTTTCTCGTACAATTATATGGTACAATAAACAATTTAATTTTACAATATGTAAATAAAGTAATTAAAAAGACCTAAAAGTATATATTTTCCTACTTTTTAGCTATTTTAATGATTTTTATTATTCTTTCTCAGCAATATTTCACTATTATTTATATATTTTAGAATATAAATAATTTTTCTAAGATTAGCTAATTAACCACCTAAAAAAATAATATTATTATTTTTATTTAATTATCATTTTATAAAGCGTTTTCTTAGATAACTTTTGTTTTCTATAAAAAAATATTTAATTTATGAATTTTTTAAAAATAAATTCTCATTGAATTTTTTATATTTATACAATATACTTGTATATGTAGATAACAAAAGGAGCTATATATATTATGAAAAATAAAAAACTTGTTATGTCTATTTCTTCAGTATTAGCTACAGTTGTTCTTGCAACTGGATGCGCACAAAAAACTGAAGAAAAAAAAGAAGAAAATAAGAGTGGAGATAATAAAATAACTCTTACTTACGATCAACTTAGATCAAGAGAAAATACAATGGGATCACTATGGTATCAGAACGCTGCTGAAGTAGACGCATTATACCAACAAGGTTATAACGTTGCTACTAATAAATTAAAAGAATTATTAAAACAGCCTACTGATAAACCTTATTCTATCGTATTAGATATTGATGAAACAGTATTAAGCAACATTCCATTCCAAGTAAAAATGATAAAAGATGGAACTGCATTTAATCCTAAATTATGGGATGAATGGGTTCAAAAAGCAGAAGCGACACCTGTAGCTGGAGCTAAAGAATTCTTACAATTTGCAGATAAAAACAAAGTTCAAATCTACTACATCTCAGATAGAACAGATGCTCAAGTAGATGCGACTATTAAAAACCTTGAAGCACAAGGACTACCTGTTCAAGGTCGCGATCACCTAATGTTCAAAAAAGAAGGTGATAAATCTAAAGAAGGGCGTCGTCAAGAAGTTTTAAAACACACTAACCTTGTTATGTTATTTGGGGATAACTTAGTTGACTTCGCTGAATTCTCAACTAAATCAGAAGAGGACAGAGATAAAATGTTCGAACAATTAAAAGCTGAATTTGGTGATAAATTCATCATCTTCCCTAACCCTATGTACGGATCATGGGAATCTGCAGTATACAAAGGTGAGAAAAAAGACGGTAAAGGACAATCTGAAGCTCGTATGAACGCCTTAAAAGGATACTAATTTAAGAACAATAACAAATTAATTTAAATAAAAAATATAAGTGACTTAAGATATGATTATAAAAAAATATTATTAAGTCACTTATATTTTTTTGTATTTTAGGAAATTATTTACTTGATTGATACTCACTATCGGAGTATAATCGTAGTTAGGAAGCTTTTTCAAGCTTCAATCATTTATTTAAATATTTATTTTAAAATAGGAGTTAAAAATGAAAAAAAATAATATTAAATACGTTCTTATACCCGCATTTGCAGCTGCAGCGCTATTCCCTGTTTTAGCTAACGATAATCAAGCAAAAGCTAATGAGGATAAATCTGCTACACCTTCAACTATTAGTAAACCAGAAACTACTGGTGCAAAACCTGCTAGTGTTCCTACTACTAATAATGTTGCAGAAACAACACCTACTACTTCTGCTAGTCCAGCTAACAGTGTAAAACCAACAACTGTAAATAACAATCAAACAACTAATAGTGCAAGTGTTATTAACAACAAAACTGTTAAAACAAAAGCGCCATTAACTGTAGCTGAATATAAGCAAAAAAGTGCTTTAGAACTTGCTCAATTAATTCGTGAGAAAAAAGTTACTAGTACAGAACTTGTTGACATAGCTTATAAAGTTATTGCAGAAGAAAATCCTAAATTAAATGCTGTACTAACAACAGAAAATGGGAAAATTCCAAAAGCTATTGTTGATGAAGCATATAGAACAGCTAAAGAAATTGATAATCGTATTAGCGCTGGTAAACTAGCTGCTAATCCTGTAGATTGGAAAGAACAACCTTTCTTAGGTGTTCCAACTTTAATCAAAGGTCTTGATGAATTAAAAAATGGTGATTATACTAAAGGGGTATATCTAAATAAAGGAAAAATAGCAGATAAGAGTGGTCCTGTAGCCACAGAATTTGCTAAATTAGGTTTTGTTATCCTTGGACAAACTAACACTCCTGAACTTGGTACTAGAAATATTACTGATTCAAAATTATTTGGACCTGCTGGTAATCCATGGGATCCTAGCCGTAATACTGGAGGATCTTCAGGTGGTAGTGCTGGAGCCGTAGCTAGTGGTATGGTACCTATAGCTAGTGGTAGTGATGCTGGAGGATCTATTCGTATTCCTTCTTCATGGACTGGTCTTATCGGTTTAAAACCAACTGGACATGTGGTTAAATTCCCTCTAGTAAAAACTATCGAAGATGCTAAAGCATTCTTTAATAAAACTAAGATTAGCAAACCTGATACATTAATCGAACCACCTAAAGACATTAAAAAATTAAAAATTGCATATACTCTAAAAACTCCACTTAAAGATCTTGAATTAAGTGAAGTTGGTAAAAAAGCTATTTTACAAACAGTTGACTTCCTAAGAAAAGAAGGATTTACTGTTGAAGAAGTTAAAGAATTTCCTATCGATGGATACGAAGGAATTAAAACATATACTGTAGGTGCTGTTGGTGAAGAAGGTTATGTTGCCGCTGTTAAAAACGTAACAGAACAAAACAAACGTCAACTAGATCCTGCGACTTATGCATTAGGAACATCTTCTTATATGGGTCCAAATGCTAACACTGATATTTCTTCAGTAAAACCATTATCTACATTTATAGATCAAATGAATGAATTTTATAAAAAATATGATCTATTCTTAGTTCCAACTAACGCAGTTACCGCTCCATCAAATGACAAAAAGGTTGATCCTTATGTAGATCCAGAAGTTGAAGAACAACTATATAATATTAACAAAATTAAAGATCCAAAAGAAAGATTTAATTTATTAACTAAACAATGGTTACCAATGACTAGACGTTCTCCATATACTTGGGTATTTAACTTATCTGGAAATCCTGCGATTTCACTACCAACATATCTAAGTGATAAAAATCTACCATTTGGAGTTATGTTCGCGGCTAAAAATAATTCTGAAAAAATTCTTTTAGAAATTGGTCAATACTTCCAAGATAAACACCAATTCAAAATGAATCCAGCTATTAGAAGTACAAATGTTTCAGAAAATGGAAATAAAGTAGGAGTAAATGAAGATGGAACTAAATTTGAATATGCAGTTCCAACTTACGCACCAACTGTTGCAGAATTACCAACATTAAATATCAACAATGGAGATATTACTGCCCCAAGTAAATCTGAAAATTCAAAATCTACTTCTGTTAAAGAAGAGAAAAAAGTAGTAAATACAAACTCAACTAAATCAAATTCAACTCCTAGAACTCTTCCAAATACAGGAGAAAGCACAAACAACTTCCTATCAGCAATTGGACTTTCATTCCTTGCTTTAATAGGATTATTAAAACGTAAAAAAAATAATTAGTATTAAGTAAATACATACAAATACGGTTAATTCAAGTAATTAACCGTATTTATTTTATTTTCAAAAAATGTTTTTCTCTCCCTCAAATGATACACTATCTAAATAGAAAACCACACTAATATTTTTTTCATTTCATCAAATTATTTTCTTGATTGATAATTAGTATCGGAGTATAATTGTATGTAGAAAGCTTTTTCAAGGTTTTAACAATTATTTAAAATAGGAGCTAAAAATGAAAAAAAACAAAATTAAATACGTACTTATACCTGCCTTTGCAGCTGCTACTTTATTTCCAGTAATAGCTAACGATAATCAAGCTAAAGCTAGTGAAGATAAAACTACAGCACCGGCTAATGTGACTAATACAGTTAGTACGAATGAAAAACCTACTGTTGTGAGTAATACTGATAACAATACTACTAATAATGTAACTGTAGCACCATCTGCTAGTGCTGCTACTTCAGGTAACAATGTAGAACCTACTTCAAGTAACAATGATTCAACAAACAGTGCTAGTGTTGAAAGCAAAGAACTTTCTAAACCAACAATTCCATTCACTGTAGCTGAATATAAACAAAAAAGCGCTCTTGAACTTGCAAAACTAATTCGTGAGAAAAAAGTTACTAGTACAGAACTTGTTGACTTAGCTTACAAAGTTATTGCAGAAGAAAATCCTAAATTAAACGCTGTTCTTACTACAGAAAATGGAAAAATACCTAATGCTTTAGTTGACGAAGCATATAAAACTGCAAAAGAAATAGATGATAGAATTAAAGCAGGTAATCTTGCTGCAAATCCTATAAACTGGGAAGAACAACCATTCTTGGGTGTTCCAACACTTATTAAAGGATTAGATCAAGTAAAAGATGGTGATGCTTCAAATGGTGTCTATTTTAACAAGGGAAAAGTATCAAAATTCAGTGGAGCTGTAGCAAAAGAATTCGCAAAACTAGGATTTGTTATACTTGGTCAAACTAACTATCCTGAATTAGGAACTAGAAATATTACAGATTCTAAATTATTTGGACCCGCAGGTAATCCTTGGGATCCTAGTCGTAATACTGGAGGCTCTTCAGGAGGAAGTGCTGGAGCTGTAGCCAGTGGTATGGTTTCAATCGCAAGTGGAAGTGATGCTGGGGGATCAATTCGTATTCCTGCTTCATGGACTGGATTAATTGGTCTAAAACCAACTGGACATGTAGTTAAATTCCCTCTAGTAAAAACAATTGAAGACGCCAAAACTTATTTTGATAAAACACAAATTAGTAAACCGAAAACGCTGGAAGAAGTTCCAACTGATTTAAAAAAATTAAAAATTGCTTATTCACTTAAAACACCATTAAAAGATGTTGAATTAAGTGAAGATGGTAAGAAAGCTGTTCTAAAAGCCGTGGAGTTCCTAAGAAAACAAGGCTTCACAGTTGAAGAAGTAAATGAATTTCCTATTAATGGTTATGAAGGTATTAGAACATATACAATAGGTGCAATTGGTGGAGCATATACTGTCCCTGCAAAAACTGCAACAGAAGAAAACAAACGTGATTTAGATCCTGCTACCTATGCATTAGGAACATCTTCTTCTAGGGGAAAAACTGCTAATACTGATGTAACTTCAGCTAAACCTGCCACAGAATATATAAATCAAATGAACGAATTCTATAAAAAATATGATTTATTCTTAATGGCAACAAATGCTGTTACAGCTCCATCTAATGATAAAAAAATAGATCCATATGTCGATCCTGCAGTTGAAGAAAAACTTTATAATATCAATAATATTAAAGATCCAAAAGAAAGATTCGATTTACTTGTCAAACAATGGGAACCTATGATGAGAAGAACTCCATTTACATGGTTATTCAATTTAACAGGAAACCCTTCTATCTCATTACCAGTTTATAAGAGTGAAAACAACCTTCCTCTTGGAGTTATGTTTGCAGGAAGAAACAATTCAGAGAAGATTCTTCTTGAAATGGGACAATTATTCCAAGACAATAATCAATTCATATTACACCCTGCTGTGAGAAATACAGTAATACCTGAAAATGGAAATAAAGTCAGAGAAAATGAATATGGTACAAAATATGAGTATTCTGTTCCGACTGACGCTCCTGTAGCTGATGCTCTTAAACCCTTCACTGGTAAAATCGATGGTCTTTCTGAAAATGGTAATAAAGTAGTTATTGATAAAGACGGTAATGTTTCTGAATTCAATACTCCTACTGATGTTCCTACCTCTGAAGCTCTTAAACCTTTCACTGGTAAAGTTGATGGCCTTTCTGAAAATGGTAATAAAGTAGTTGTTGATAAAGATGGTAATGTTTCTGAGTATTCCCTACCTACTGATGCGACTACCTCTGAAACTGCTAATACTTTCACTGGTAAAGTTGATGGCCTTTCTGAAAATGGTAATAAAGTAGTTGTTGATAAAGACGGTAATGTTTCTGAATTCAATACTCCTACTGTTGCTCCTGTAGCTGATGCTCTTAAACCTTTCACTGGTAAAGTTGATGGCCTTTCTGAAAATGGTAATAAAGTAGTTATTGATAAAGATGGTAATGTTTCTGAATTCAATACTCCTACTGATGTTCCTACCTCTGAAGCTCTTAAACCTTTCACTGGTAAAGTTGATGACCTTTCTGAAAATGGTAATAAAGTAGTTGTTGATAAAGACGGTAATGTTTCTGAATTCAATACTCCTACTGTTGCTCCTGTAGCTGATGCTCTTAAACCTTTCACTGGCAAAATCAATGGTCTTTCTGAAAATGGTAATAAAGTTGTTGTTGATAAAGATGGTAATGTTTCTGAGTTCAGCACTACTACTGATGCTCCTACTGTCACAGAGCTACCAGAACTAAACATTAGTAACAATACAGTTACTGTTACTATTAAATCAAAAAATAAAAATATTAGCGTAGATTTAAATCCAGCAGATGCTAAGGACATTACTTTTGAAGCAAAAGATATCACAAAAGATGTAAACTTAGAAGACTTAAAAGATAAAATTATTGCTGATGCAAACAACAATTTTAAAAACAAAAAAGATATTACATCAATTAGAGTTGTAGATTTAGAATTACAAAAAGATAATAAAACAGTAAAACTTGATGTTCCAAGAACAGTAAAAGTTGCTTTACTTCAAAGCGAACAAGACAAAGATATACTAGTTTATCATATTAAAGAAGACAATTCTATTGAACTTGTTCCTTCATCTGTAGCCAACAATAGTTTACAATTTACAGTTGATCACTTTAGTAAATTCGCAATTGTTGCTAAAATTAAAACAGCATTTGCTTCAAGCGAAAAAGATATTAATTCATCAGCTGTTCAAGAAGAGAAAAAATTCACAGTAATAGACACTAGAGGAGCAAATTCAACTCCTACTAATACTCCAAAAACTCTTCCAAAAACTGGTGAAACTACAGGTAAATCTCTAACTGCAATTGGACTATCACTTCTTGCTATAGTTGGATTATTAAAACGTAGAAAAAATAATTAATTGAAATATTAAACCTCGGAAATAAGTTTTATTATGAAACCTAAATTCCGAGGTTTTTTATTTCTTTATAAATTTCAGATCATAATATGAAGCGATCTTAGTATATAACCAAAAAATGTAGTCCATAATAAATATGAACTACATTTTTTCTTATAATTGTTCAGCTACCTTCAGACGAGCACAAGCTTTAGCTAAAGCTAGTTCTGCACGTCTTACATCAAGACCTTCTTCTTTTTTAGCAAGACGATCTTCTGCACGTTGTAATGCTCTTTTAGCACGTTCAACATCGATATCTTTACCTAATTCTGCTGTTTGAACTATAATAGTTACTTCGCCTTTATGTGTTTCCACAAATCCTTCGCTTACAGCTAGATATTCTTCACGTCCATCGGGAAAAATCACTTTAAGAGGCCCAATCTTTAATGATGCAACCATAGGAACATGGTTAGCCATTACACCAAGTTGTCCACTTGTAGTTCCCAATACAACCATAGAAGCTTCTTTAGCGCTATAAGCTTCTCCATTAGGAGTAACAATGCTTACACTTAAAGTATTCATTTATTTACCTCCTATTTGTATTATACTTCTACTCCTAGTTTACGAGCTTTTTCTAATACGTCTTCAATTCCACCAACTAGACGGAATGCATCTTCAGGAATGTGGTCATATTTACCATCTAGGATTCCTTTGAATGCTTGTACTGATTCAGATACTGGTACGTATGAACCAGGTTGACCTGTGAATTGTTCAGCTACGTGGAAGTTTTGAGATAAGAAGAATTGAACACGACGTGCTCTATCAACTGTTTTCTTATCTTCATCACTTAACTCATCCATACCTAAGATGGCGATAATATCTTGTAATTCACGATATTTTTGAAGAGTTCTTTGAATTCTAGTCGCAACTTGATAGTGTTCTTCTCCTACGATTTCAGGAGCTAATGCTCTTGATGTAGAAGCAAGTGGGTCAACGGCTGGGTAGATACCCATCTCTGTTAACGCACGCTCAAGGTTAGTTGTTGCATCTAAGTGAGCGAAAGTAGTCGCTGGAGCCGGGTCAGTATAGTCATCGGCTGGTACGTAAATCGCTTGGATAGATGTAACAGAACCTTTTTTAGTTGATGTGATACGTTCTTGTAAACGTCCCATCTCTGTAGCAAGTGTTGGTTGGTAACCAACGGCTGATGGCATACGTCCTAATAACGCAGAAACCTCAGAACCTGCTTGTGTGAAACGGAAGATGTTATCGATGAATAGAAGTACGTCTTGTCCTTCTTCATCACGGAAGTATTCCGCCATTGTTAATCCTGTTAATGCTACACGCATACGAGCACCTGGTGGTTCGTTCATTTGTCCGAATACCATGGCTGTTTTGTTAATAACACCAGAATCTTTCATTTCATAGTATAAGTCATTTCCTTCACGAGTACGCTCACCTACACCTGTGAATACTGATAATCCACCGTGTTGTTGCGCAACGTTGTTGATAAGTTCTTGGATAAGAACTGTTTTACCAACTCCCGCACCACCGAAAAGACCGATTTTACCACCTTTAATATATGGCGCAAGTAAGTCGATAACTTTAATACCTGTTTCAAGAACCTCAACGTGAGTTGATAATTCTTCGAATGTTGGAGCTTCTTTGTGAATTGAATCTTTACGAACTTCTGCTCCTGCTTCTTCACCGTGGTCAACTGCTTCACCTAAAACGTTGAATACACGACCTAATGTGTAGTTACCTACAGGAACTGTAATTGGTGCTCCTGTATCTACTACTTCTGCTCCCCTATTTAATCCATCAGTAGATGACATAGCGATTGTTCTTACTACGTTATCACCAATTTCTAGAGAAACTTCAAGAACTAATTTTTCTTTTTTCCCATCGCCTTTTTCTATGTAAACTTCTAAAGCGTTTAATAGATTTGGCATATGCCCTGATTCGAATTTAACATCTACTACAGGTCCCATAACTTGGAGAATATAACCTTTATTCATATGTTGTATGCTAACTTAATAGCTTCTCCTTTCTCATTACTATTTTGTTGCTGCTGCTCCACTTACAATCTCTGTAATTTCTTGTGTGATTGCAGCTTGTCTTGCACGATTGTATTTAATCGTAAGTGTATCAATAATATTTCCTGCATTATCAGTCGAATTTTTCATTGCTGTTTTTCTTGCAGAATGCTCACTAGCTTTACTATCTAATATACTTCCATAAATCATACTTTCAGCATATTGAGGTAGTATTACATCTAGTACTGCTGTCTCACCAGGCTCAAATTCGTAAGCTCCTGTAGGTTGTTGTTCCTCAGAATTTGCAAATTTGTCTGTATTGTCAATAGGTAGAACTTTACTTTCAGTAACAACCTGTTGGATCATACTAACAAAGTGGTTATAATGTAAATAAATTTCATCATATTCTTTATCAATAAAGTACCCTACAACTTTATTAGTAATTTGTTTAACCTGAGTGAAACTTGGCTCATCTGGTATATCTCTATAACTATCAACTACATTATAGCCATTTTTTCTGAAGAATTCTGCACCATAGTTACCTATAGCAACAATACCATACTCGCTATTAGTATGTCTTTCATTAACAGTATTAACAAAGTTTCTAATAACGTTTGAGTTGAATCCTCCACATAAACCACTATCACTAGTAATTACCACATAAAGAGTTTTCTTAGCTTCTCTTTTTTCTAACATAGGGTGTTTAATACTAGAGCTTTTTCCAAAAATTGTCCCCATCACTTCTTGCATTTTTTGCATGTATGGATTAAATTTTTGCGTGTTTGATTGTGCTTTTAAAAGCTTAGATGTTGAAACCATCTCCATCGCTTTTGTAATATGACTAGTTTTCTTAGTAGAATTGATTTTGTTTTTTATATCTCTTAGTGACGCCAATTAGTTCACCACCTTTACTCTACTACTTATCATCTTAGGCAAAAGTTTTTTTGAATGCAGCGATTACTTCATCCATAACTTCTGTTGATGGTAAGTCTTTTGTTTCAATAATGTGCTTAACTGCTTCATTTTCATGAGCATCTAAGTATGAATATAATTCTTGTTCAAATCTGTGAATATCTTTAACTTCTACATCGTCTAGGAATCCGTGAGTTAAAGCATATAGAATCATAACTTGTTTTTCTACTGGAATTGGTTTGTGTAAGTCTTGTTTTAAAACTTCAACTGTACGTTTACCACGTTCTAGTTTTTCACGAGTCGCTGGATCTAGGTCAGAACCGAATTGAGCAAAGCTTTCTAACTCACGGTAAGATGCTAAGTCAAGACGTAAAGTACCTGATACTTTTTTCATCGCTTTAATTTGAGCAGATCCCCCTACCCTAGATACTGAAAGTCCGGCGTTAATCGCTGGTCTAATACCTGAGAAGAATAAATCTGATTGTAAGAAGATTTGTCCGTCTGTAATCGAAATTACGTTTGTTGGAATATATGCAGAGATATCACCTGCTTGAGTTTCTACGAATGGTAGTGCTGTGATACTTCCTCCACCGAAATCTTCATTTACACGAGCAGCACGTTCTAGAAGACGTGAGTGTAGATAGAATACGTCCCCTGGATATGCTTCACGACCTGGTGGTCGTTTTAATAGTAATGATAACTCACGGTAAGCTGCTGCTTGTTTAGATAAGTCATCATATACGATTACTACATCTTTACCATTAAACATAAATTCTTCTGCCATTGCAACCCCTGCATAAGGTGCGATGTAAAGAAGTGGTGCTGGTTGAGATGCTGATGCTGTTACTACGATAGTGTAGTCTAAAGCACCGTGTTCTTTAAGAGTTTCTACAACACTACGTACTGTAGATTCTTTTTGTCCTATTGCTACATAGATACAAATTACATCTTGTCCTTTTTGAGCTAAGATTGAGTCGATAGCAACTGCAGTTTTACCTGTTTGTCTATCTCCGATAATAAGCTCACGTTGTCCACGTCCGATAGGTACTAATGCGTCAATCGCTTTAATACCAGTTTGGAATGGAACAGATACTGATTTACGTCCCATTACACCTACTGCTGGAGATTCAATTGGACGACGTTTTGTAGTGTTAACTGGCCCACGACCGTCAACTGGTTGTCCTAATGGATCAACTACACGTCCAATTAGTTCTTCACCTACAGGTACATCCATTACACGTCCAGTACGGCGAACTTCGTCTCCTTCTTTAATATCAGTAGTTGGACCTAAAATTACGATACCAACATTTGTGTCTTCAAGGTTTTGAGCAAGCCCCATAACCCCTGTTTTAGTGAACTCTACAAGCTCACCACTCATTATTTCATTAAGACCGTATACACGAGCAATACCGTCCCCTACTTCTATAACTGTACCGACATCTGTTGACTTAACTTCAAACTGATAATTTTCTATTTGTGATTTTAGTAATGAACTAATTTCTTCAGCTTTAATAGCCATTTATGTCCCTCCTTGTTTCAACTTCTTCTAGATTGAAGAAATTTTTGATTTTATAGCATTTAATTTCGCCTTAATAGTAGCATCAACTACTTTATTATTATAAGTAAGTTTTAAACCACCTAGCAGACTTTCATCTACAAAATTATTAATTTCTACATTTTCTAGTTGTAACTCATTTTTAATTTTTTCTTTTAGATTTTCTAACTGTTCTTCTGTTAAAGGTGAAGCTGATTCAGCTTTAACAACAACATTTCTTGAATGTTTATTAAACAGTTCAGTATATTGTTCTAAAACGAAATTAATTAATGAGATTTGCAGATTACCTGCTAAGATTTTAACAACATTCACAACATATTTATTTACTCCTGCAAATGATGCATCAATCAAGTTAATTTTTTTTATTTTTTCTAAATTAGGGTTGTTCATCAATGTAACAAAATCAGGGTTCCCATTAACTACTTTTGCAACTTCCTTTAACTCATAAGAAACTTCTTCTAGTGTGTTATTTTCTTTTGCAACTTCAAATAATGAATATCCAATTTTATTAGCTAATACTGACTTACTCATTATTTCACCCCTACCTCTTTAATGACTTTATCAACGTATTCACTTTGTGTTGAGCCATCTAATTCTTTTTCTAAAATTTTCGAAGCTACAAGCACTGATAAATCAGCGATTTGTTTGTTGATTTCTTCAAGTGCTCTTTTCTTCTCGTCCTCAATGTCCCTTTGAGCATTTACTTTTAATTGTTCTGCTTGTTTACGCGCTTCTTCAAGAATAGCTTGTTTTTCAATCTTAGATTGTTCACGAGCATCTTCCATCATAACTTTGATTTCTTGTTGCGCATTTTTTAATTTTTCTTGATTTTCTTCAAGTAAAATTAGTGCTTCTTTTTGATTTTTAGCAGCATCATCAAGTTGACCTTCAACTAGTCTTTGACGCTCATCTAACATATCAATAAGTTTGTCCCAAGCAAATTTTTTCAGTAATACTAATAAGATTAATACAGCTACAATGTTAATAGCCATATTTCCTAGATTAAAACCTTGATGAGAAGAGTGTTCAGTAGCTAAAAATACTAAATTTTCCATTTACTAAATGCTCCTATTCTTCATAGTTCTTTTGTTTACAGTATTATACTAAATTATTTAGCTAAGATAACGAATGAAATAACGATAGCTAAGATAGGTACTGCTTCTACAAGTGCGAATAATACGAAAGCATTTGATTTTAATCTTGACTCTAATTCTGGTTGGCGAGATACACCTTCGATAAATTTACCGAATAAAAATCCGTTACCGATACCAGCACCAACTGCTGCTAAACCTGCTGCTAAACCTGCTCCAATTAATTCTACCATAATTATATTTTCCTCCTTGGATAATAAATGAATTTTATTAATTATTAGATTTTTGCACTTTTAGTGCATTTTTCAAATTAGTGTTCATCACTAATTTTATGTGATAAATAAATGAATGTTAAGACAGTAAAGATGTATGCTTGGATAAATCCTATAAATAGAGAGAATCCTTTCCATACCACTAATCCTGCCATACCAGCTATTGCACCAAAGAATCCTACTGTTGTAAGTGTAGCTAATAGTGCTAATAATATTTCACCTGCATAGATATTACCGAATAAACGCATTGAAAAAGTCATTAAGTTTGTGAACTCTTCAATAACCTTGAAAGGTGTAATACCTATACCTGAAGAAGTATATGTACCAAAATAGTGTTTAACTCCTTTATACTTAATTCCTGCAAAATGAGTAAAGACAATCACTAATAATGCAAGAGAGAAAGTAAATGTTGGATCCGCAGTTACAGAGTTGACATAGACTACTTCATTGTAACTAACTTCTATTAAAACACCTATAGTATTTGCTACTGCAACAAGTGAAATAATTGTTAGAGCTGTCGCCCATAATCCTTTACCATATTTTTTCCAGTTAACATTACCTTTGATGACATTATCACTAACGAAATACGCAAGTAATTCAACCGCATTTTGACGTTTACTATCTGGTCTTAATTTTATTCTACTAGTTAGAAACATCACAATAACAAAGGTAAGTAATACTGTTATTAAAGTTGTGATTACACTAGGAATATTAACCGTTATATCATAGCCAAATAATTTGGTAATAAGATATGTGTGTTTTTCCATATATTCCCCTCACCTCTTTTCTTAAGTAACTTTTAGATTTCTAAATCTGTTGTAATATAAAAAATTAGAAATACATAATCATATTATAATATGATTTTATAATATTTGCTAGCGATTTCTTAAATTTTATATGATTTAATTAAAAATAATCTACTATTATTTAGTTCCGAATATTCTGTCTCCAGCATCCCCTAATCCTGGTACAATGTATCCGTGATCATTTAGTTTTTCATCTAAACCAGCGATAAAAATATCTACATCTGGGTGAGCATCGTGTAATGCTTTCACACCTTCTGGTGCTGCTATTAGACACATAAATTTAATATCAGTAACCCCACGTTGTTTTAATGAGTCGATTGCGGCAATCGCTGAACCACCAGTTGCTAACATTGGATCAACAACGATAAAGTGACGTTCTTCTGGATTGCTAGGTATTTTAACAAAATACTCATGTGGTTGTAAAGTTTCTGGATCACGATATAGCCCAACGTGACCTACTCTCGCAGATGGGATTAAATTCATTAATCCATCTACCATTCCTAATCCTGCACGTAGAATTGGAACGAATACAATCTTTTTACCTGCAAGACGTTTACAAGTAGTCGTTTGGATTGGAGTTTCTACTTCAACATCCTCAAGTGGAAGATCACGAGTGATTTCATAAGCCATTAAAGAACCTACTTCATTAGTAAGTTGTCTAAAGTCTTTAGAACCCGTTCTTTTATCTCTAATGAAAGATAATTTATGTTGGATCAATGGATGATCAAAAACATGAACTTTTGACATAATTATAGTTCTCCTTTGTATTATTATTATATTTATTTTACTCTAATTATTTCATTTTAACAAGGGATATCCGAAAATATTTTGCTCCATTCAATAAATATTTTTTTATTAGTTTTGTTATATTACTAGACTTATACTATATAAAATATTACAATAATATAAACAATATTTATGGAGATTTTATCATGCAAAGAAAAACATTATTAGGGACATTTTTACTGACTAGTATTTTATACTATATTGTTCCCCTACTTTTTTTGAAATTTTATAATGGAACTAGTGATAAAGCTGGTTTTATTTTGATATTAGCTTATGGATTTTCTTCATTTGCAATCACAATGTTAGTTACCTTCCTAGGACAGAGAACAATTTACACACCGCTTCTAAGCATTATTTTAGCACTTCCTTTATTTTTTATATTTAATTCAAGTGCTTTAGTTTTAATACTTCTTATAATAGTATTTTCTTTTGTTGCCTATGCTTTAACTGCATTAATAAAATAAATAAGGAGATCATATGACTATTTTTAAACGTAATTTACTAATAGCAACTGGTATATATATACTTTTTTATCTATCACCAATATTAGCTAATCCTTTCATGGCTTTAAATTTATTAGAAGCAGCTATTGTTGGAGTCTTAATTTTTGGTGGATTCTATCTAAGTTATATTTTTATGTATACTAACAGAAGCAAACTTGATGAACGCACTAAAAATACTATAATTACAATATTGGTATTATTAATAGCTTTATTGATATTTTTTAATCCTTTCAAATTTCCAACTGCATTTAATATTATTGTAAATAGGTATTTAGCAATACTAATTCTTCTGCTAATATTAATTTTTATAATATTATTAGCAAGAAAGATGGATAATTCTATAATCCTAGTTTTACTTTTTGCACCATCGATTATTCAAGGATTACTAATGCGTCTATCTTATAAGGCAATGCTATTTTATATTGCTAATCCTAATTTTAATTTATATTTAATAGTCGCTATTTTTATTGGCTATTATGTTTATAACAATAACAAAAAATAAATGAATATTATAGAAGTGAAAATAGCGTTTAATTTATATGTAAAACTGCTTCTATAAATATAAAAAACTGATAACCTAGATTTTATTTCTAGATTATCAGTTTATTTTTTTATTAGTTATCTATTTCTACTTTTAGTACTTTTCCTGATACAGCATCTACTACCACATCATATTCTAACCCATTTGCACGAGCTTCTACATCATAAACATATAAAGGTGCTCCGTTATTTTGGTATGCAAAGTCATCCTCATACTCAGGTTTGATTTTCACAAAATTAATATTTTGTTCTGGCGTTGAAATTGCTTGTGCTACTATAGAGCGAATTTCTTGTTGTGATTTTGCATTTTGTACATTTTGTTGAGTACTATTATTGTTATTATTATTTTGAACATTAGAAGATTGGTCAGTATTTTGTGAATTACTGTTTGCCCCATTTTCCCCATTGTTACTATTGTTATTATTGTTATTATTGTTTCCGTTATTATTATTTTGATTTATCTGATTTCCGACATTCATTTTTACATTCGAGTATGCTTCTTGAATTTTGGCTCTTTGTGCTGTTTCATACTTATCATATGCATAAGCACCTACCCCACCCGTTACTACTACAGCTATCGCTCCAATAATTAATGGTTTTAAAAAGTTTCTTTTTCTTTTAGTTTCTGTCATTTTTCATTTACCTCTTTTTTCTTTATATTTTTATTATAAATTTCTTTTATGAATCTTAGATGAAGATTAAAATACTATTTTTTCTAGTCATCAATTTTCACTTTTAACACTTTTCCTGAAACAGCATCTACTACCACATCATACTCTAATCCGTTAGCTTTTGCTTCAACTTTATAAACATATAAAGATACTCCATTATTTTGTGGTGCATAATCATCCTCGTATTTAGATTTGATTTTTACAAAGTTAATGTTTTGTTCGGGTACCGATATTGCATCTGCTACAATTGAGCGAATTTCTTGTTGTGATTTTACATTTTGAGTATTTTGTTGTGAATTGTTATTTTGAGTATTATTATTTGAGCTATTATTTCCACTATTGTTATTGTCATTTGAATTAGTTTGATTTCCTGTATTCAACTTAATATTTGAGTAAGCATCTTGAATTTTAGTTCTTTGCGCAGTTTCATATTTATCATAAGCATAAGCTCCAACTCCACTTGTCACTACAACAGCTAAAGCTCCGATAATTAATGGTTTTAAAAAGTTTCTTTTTGTTTTTTTAGGTTGCTCATTATATTGGTTATCATTTTCGATAGTTTCAACATAAGTTCCTTCAATTGTTTCGATTTCGTTGTTATTAATATTTTTAGTCATTTTTAATTTACCTCTTTTTATTTATATTCTTATTTTATGTTTCTTTTATGAATTTCAAATGAAGATTTCATTTTTATCCTTTCCTTTTGATATTTTTATTATATCTTTGTTTCATGAATGCTAAATGAAGATTTCATTTTTATTCATCAATTTCGATATTTTTATTATATCTTCGTTTTATGAACGCTAAATGAAGATTTCATTAATTTTGAATTTCTATTATATTAAAAGCACACCTTCCTATTTTAAAGATGTGCTTCATTATTCTTATATATTCACTACAAATTTTGTTCCTTTTGGTTTATTATCTAATACCGCTATTTTCCCATCATGTAATTCTACTATTTTTTTCGTAATAGATAATCCTAACCCCGAAGAATTATCCTCTGTTGTAGTTCTAGATTTATCTACTTTATAAAATCTATCCCAAATATGTTTTTTCTCAGTATCATTTATTCCTATTCCATCATCAGCAACTTCAAGAATTATTCTATTTCTTTTGGCTAGACAAACTGTTACTTCTGTTTCCGCATACTTTAAAGCATTAGACAATAAGTTATCTATCATTCTCATAATTAAAGCTTCATTAGCATGAACTATGATATTTTCTTCTATACTAATAGATAACTTAATATTCTTATTATCAAATAAAATTTTGTAGTCTTCTAATGTATGTTTTATTTTATCAGATAAAAGAAGTTCTTCCTTTGGAATCTCTAAACGACTATCTAATCTAGATAATTCTAAAATTTGATTAATCATAGAAGTCATTCTCTTACTTTGTCTTTCAATTACATCAAACGATTCTTTAGCATCTTCTACAGAATCTGTATATTTAGCTCCATATTCACTTTCTGCCATTATTACAGAAATTGGTGTTCGAAGTTCATGTGACACATCAGAACTAAATTGGCGTTCTCTTTTTGATGAATTTTCTAGCGTTTCTAACATTTCATTAAAAACTTTACCTAACTTGTGAACTTCATCAGCTCCATTTTCTATAGAAATTCTTTTACTAAGATCATTACTTTTTGCGATAGCATCCGCAGTTTCGGTCATATCTCTTACAGGTTTCAATGAACTCCTTATTATCAAGTATCCACCATACATTATAACTAAAATGACAAATGGACTACCCACACCAATTATTAACGGTAATATCCAACCGTTAATGTTATTAGTAATTTGCACTATACCTCTCACATATTTCCCATTCCCTAATCTAGCAGAACTAGTTTCTGAATCATAATATAAATACTTATTATTATTTACATCTTTATATTCAGAAATAACTCCTAGACTAAAATCATTAACCTTAAAATTTCTAGGTACAGAACCTGCAATGAGATTTCCATCTTTATCATAGACTGATAACGTGACACCATCTTCATATGGGGTAAACTTATCAGATCCGCTTGAGATTTCAGCTACCTCTTCTATCAATTTCTTTTCACTATTTTTTTCAACAACACTATCACTAACTAAAAATGTCCCGACTATCAGTGATCCTATTAATAAAACTATAAATGTTGTATACCATAAAGTGATTTTGAAAGTTAATGATACTTTTCTAAATGGAAATATCGATAATTTCTTAATTTTATTTAACAAAGTATCCTAGCCCCCTTTTAGTGTAAATAATAGTCTTATCTGTACCGTTATCTAATTTTTTTCTAATATTTTTTATAATAACATCTACTATATTAGAAGCCCCGTCATAATCATAATCCCATACATGATTAAGAATCTGATCACGACTTAGAATACTCTCTTTATTTTTCATAAGATATTCTAATACCTCATATTCTTTACCTGTTAATCCTATATTCTCACCATTTCTAGTAACTTGTTTTTTGGAGATATCAAGTACAACATCGTCGACTTGAATAACATTAGTTGCTAGACCATAGTTACGTCTCATTAGAACCCTTATTCTAGCAAGTAATTCATCAAATTCAAACGGCTTAACTATATAATCATCAGCTCCACTATCTAAACCAACAATTTTATCCTCTAAAGTATCTTTAGCAGTTAACATAATAACAGGTGTATGATTTTTGCTCTCACGAAGTCTCGCTATAAACTCATAACCATCAACATTCGGCATCATTATATCGGTAATAATCAAATCATACTCACTATAACTCACAAAATCTAATGCTTCCCCACCATCAAAACAACTATCTACACTATAATTATTCTTTTTTAAATGCTTAGTAATTATTCTATTCAAATCGCGTTCATCTTCAACAACAAGTATTTTCATAATAATCTCCTTAACTAAATTTCTACTATATTTTACTTAATTCACATATAAATGTAAAGGGAGTGACTCAAAATCGTGATTCCTTAAGAAATAAGATTTTGTTGAGCCACTTTGTTAAAATTCAGGTCTTTTGAGGCAACCCTTTTATAATTTCATTTACTATAGATTATAAAGTAAAAAGATGAATCTAAAATGAAAAAAGGAGCGACTTAAACTCAATTTTGTTAAGTCACCCCCATAAGGTTCTATTCACTTTCTTCCAAGTTATAAAGTAACTCGTATAATGCTTTTGCATCTAGTTTTTCTTTTTCTTCTTTGCTAATATCTCGAACTAATTCACCACGGTGCAGCACTATTATTCTATTACCGTATTTTACCGCATCTTGGATATTATGAGTAATCATTAAAGCTGTTAAGTTCTTCTCTTCAATTTTCTCACGAGTAAGTTCCATTATTTTTTTCTGAGTTTTAGGATCTAATGCTGCAGTATGTTCATCAAGAAGTAAAAGTTTTGGAGTAGTCATAGTCGCCATTAAAAGTGCAATAGCTTGACGTTGCCCTCCAGACAACAATCCCATCTCACTATCTAATCTATCTTCAAGTCCTAAGTCTAAAGTCGCTAGTAACTCTTTAAAAAGTTTTCTATCTTCTTTAGTAGTCCCAGGTTTAAAACCTCTAACTTTACCACGTCGTAGTGCTAAAGACATATTTTGTGCAACAGTCATACGAGGAGCTGTTCCATCAAGTGGATTTTGGAAAACTCTACTTATGAATCCTGCTCTCTTGTGTTCTACTATATTACTTACATCTTTTCCTTCTATTAAGATTTCTCCACCATCTAGTGAGAACGAACCCGCTAAGGCATTAAGAAAAGTTGATTTTCCTGCTCCATTTCCACCAAGAATAGTAATAAAATCACCATCTTTTATTTCAAGACTAACATTTTTTAAAGCATGTTGCTCTCTAATAGTTCCAGGAAAGAATGTTTTATCTATTTTATTAATTTTTATAAATGACATTTTCTACGCATCCTTTCTCTTAGCTTTTAATTTTAATTGAGGTAGAGTTAAGAATATAGCAATTACTAGAGCTGAAACCAGTTTAAAGTCATTTGCTCCAATAATATTTAATTTTAACACTCCTACTAACAGTAATCTATAAATTATCGCACCACAGATTACACAAATTAATCTTGTTGTGAAAGATACATCTTTGAAGATTACTTCTCCTATAATGATTGCTGCTAAAGCTACTACTATAACTCCAATCCCACTATTTACATCTGAATAACCGTTATTTTGTGCTAAAATCGCACCAGCTAAAGAAATAATTCCATTAGCAAGCATTAATCCTAAGATCGTCATTGTTTTTGTAGAAATACCTAATGCTGTTGCCATTTTCTCATTATCTCCTGTTGCAATTAAACTCTGACCTAATTCCGTTGAAAAGAATAAAGACATAGCGATAATAATTAATCCAGAAAGAATAATTCCAACAAATACAGTATCATAATGAGTTGGTAAGTTTAATCCTTGAATCTTACTGAAAATTGTATCTTTATTGATTAAACTTAAATTTGGTCTACCCATAATTCTAAGGTTCACCGATAATAATGCAGTCATTGTTAAAATTCCTGCAAGTAAACTTGGGATTTTACAAACGGTAATTAAGAATCCAGTAACAAGCCCTGCTAACATACCTGCCACTATAGAAATTAATGTAGCTACAATAGGGTTAATTCCATTGTGTATACAAATAACACAGACAGCTGCTCCTAAAGGATACGCACCTTCAGTAGTCATATCCGCAATATTTAAAACTCTAAAACTTATAAACAATCCAAGCGATAATATTCCCCACAGCATCCCCTGAGAAATCGCTGAAATAAATAAATCCATCCTGCACCTCTTTTATTTAATATTTCTTCTAATTTGATTTTATATAATTTAGAGCGACTCATAAACAATAATTTTTTCTATTGATTTGATGAGTCGCTCCTTTTAATTATTCATAATTCAAATAGCTTCTTAATAATATAATATCAATAATATTATTTTTTATCTACTACTTTTGCTTTATCTTTAATTTCTTTTGGAATTTCAATTCCTAATTGTTTTGCTTTCGCTTCATTTAGGTAGATAACCCCTTCATTAGCAAGTACGATTGGCATATCTTTAGTATCTGCACCTTTTAATACTTTAGCTACAACTTTAGCTGTTTCAACACCGATTTGATATTGGTCAACACCTAGTCCTAAAAGTCCTCCATCAGCTACCATTGTGTCTGCAGATGGGAATACCGGAATTTTCTTAGCGTCTGTTACTTTTACTACTGTTGCCATTGCACTAGCGATTGTGTTATCAATTGGAACAAAGATTGCATCAGTTTGTGAAGCAAGACTTTCTGTTACTTGTTGAATATCATTTGTATTAGCTACTGTTGAAACTTTAACTTCTAATCCTAATTCTTTAGCTAATTTTTCAGCTTCTTGAGCTTGTTTTACAGAGTTATCTTCACTAGCTGTATAAAGAATACCAACTTTTTTCATGTTAGGTAAAACTTTTTTCATGATTTCAAGTTGTTGTTTAATCGGAGTTCTATCACTAACACCAGTAATGTTGTTTCCTGGTTTATCTTCAGCTTTAATTAATCCTGCTTCAACTGGATATGTAATACCACCCATGATGATTGGTTTATCTTTAGTTGCATTTGATAATGATAAAGTAGCTGGTGTTGTGATACCTACTAAAATATCGTTGTTATCTGTAACTAATTTTTGACCCATACTTGCTAAGTTACTTTGATCACCTTGAGCATTTTGAAGATCAATTTTTAAATTCTTACCAACTTCATATCCTTCTTTTTTCAGTCCATCTTCTAAACCTTTGTAAATTTGGTCAAGAGCTGGGTGACTAAGTAATTGAAGTACCCCTACTTTCACTTCTTTGTTATCAACTTTTTTAGTTTCTTCACCTTTTTTACTAGAGAAGAATCCATAACCTAATACACAAACTAATAATACCGCGAATGCTACAAAAATTTTATTTACTTTCATTTTAATAATCTCCTTTTACTTTTATCTATAATAATATTTTTTGTAATCAAATTTTAGAAGCGTATCTATATAAAAAGACCACTAGCATATATCTAGTGGCCCTTACGTATAATTTTTAATAATATAAAAAACCACCTAGATATTTCTATGTGGCCTCGATTTTTCCATCACAAATAATCCACATAGATACTTACTTCTCACCTGAGAGCCGTATCTATGTTAAAAAGAAACAAGATCGACTCAGTATCTAGTGGCTTTGCCAACGAATATTTAATTGTAGCGTGTCAACTTGATACAGTTTCATAAATCTTTTTTCTCCTTTACGTTTAATTCTTGTTTACATTATAGCAACACTTTTTTTTATTGTCAATATATTTTTTCAAAAAAAATATAAAAATTCTGATAATTCAAAAAATACAATATTTCATTATGTAAAACTATACTACTTAATCCCCTCATGATAAACTATTTTCAAAAAAAAATATTATAAATATATTAACCCAACTTTATTTAATATTTCTGTATTACTTATATTAATTCACATTCAAACTCATTTTTGAAAACCATGAAAATAAGTCGTTTTCATAACTATAGAATTAGTATTTTAAAATTAATACACCTCCTAAACCATTGATAATACTGTTATATATAGCGGATATATTACTTCTTATTAATTGTATTTTCCATGAAAATAAAATTGAAAATATATCAATTTTATGAAAATTTACACTTGAAAATACATTTTCATAGGAGTATTATTAATATATGTTATTAAAAATAAGTTAGGAGAATTTTTATGGATAGCCATTCAGCTATAGAAAGAGAAAAATTATTTAACAAAGGATTTATTACAATAACTACAATTAACTTTATCGTATTTTTAATTTATTATTGTTTTGTAGTTATTACAGCTAAGTATGCAACTGCTGAATTAGGTGCTACTGCAGCACAAGCAGGTTTTGCCGCAGGTATTTATATTATTGGAACACTTGTCGCTCGTCTTTATATCGGTAAGAAATTAGAAATCATCGGTCGTAAAGAAATCTTACGATTTGGTGCTTTAATTTACTTAATTACAACTGCTGCATATTTAATTTCATCAAACATTATTATTTTAGATACTGTTCGTTTCTTAAATGGATTTGCTTACGGAACTATTTCTACTGCAGCAAACGCAATTGTTACAGCATATATTCCTAAAACACGTAATGGTGAAGGTATTAACTACTACGGTTTAAGCACAAGTTTAGCCGCTGCTATCGGACCATTTATCGGTATGTTATTATTACCAATTACTGGATTCAACGCAGTTATCATCTTAGCAATTGTATTATCAGTTGCGGTTACAATTGCTTGTTTCTTATTCCCAGTAAAAAATATTCAATTAGATGAAAAACAAAAAAAATTACTAAACAGTTGGTCATTAAATACATTTATTGAATACAGAGTATTATTCATCTCTACTGTAGCCTTCTTAATAGGTTTAGCATATTCAAGTGTACTAGGATTCTTATCAATTTATGCTGATAGCTTAAACTTATCTACTGCAGGAGCTTTCTTCTTTGTAGTATATGCACTTATTATTACAGCTACTCGTCCATTTGCAGGTCGTATCTTCGATGCTCGTGGTGAAAATGCTGTTATGTATCCAAGTTTTGTATTCTTAACTTTAGGATTATTAATGTTAAGTTTCACAAATGGTAGCTTCATGTTACTATTCTCTGGTGCGTTAATCGGTTTAGGTTATGGAACATTCATGTCAAATGGACAAGCTGTTTGTTTAAAACTTGTTGATTCTACTAAAGTCGGAATTGCACTTTCTACTTACTTTATTGGATTAGATCTTGGTCTTGGATTTGGACCTTACGCTCTAGGTACTGTTCACGGAGTTTTATCATATCAAGGAATTTATATTCTATGTGCAGTTATCACAATCGGAGTAACAGTTCTTTACGCAATGTTCTACAAAGGTAAAGAAGTACGCGTCTTAAAAACTAAAACTAGTCGATAGTAATATTAAAAACTTTAAAAAGTAGTCCTAATGAAGGGCTACTTTTTTTATATAGATTAATTTTCATATTGCATAAAAGAGGTATGAGCATTACTCACACCTCTTCCTCTTTATTTTTCTGGATATCGTCTTGCGACATCAACTAGTTTTTCTTTAATTATCTTCTTAGGATCTTCATTTAGGTGATAACACATTGCAAGAGCATAGATAAGCACGTCTGCCAATTCATCTTTTATCTCTTGAATATTATCTCCTTCCTCATTCCACTGGAAATGTTCTAGTAATTCTGCCGCTTCTATTGAAATACTTTTAGAGAACCTTTCTAAAGTATCATACTTTTCCCATCCTCTTTTTCCTCTAAATTCGGTTATTATAGTTTTTAATTCTTCCATGTTTTACCCTTTAGATTAAGCTATTATTTATTAAATTATTATATAGATTATAAAATTCTGCTAAACTTAGAGTTTCACTTCTTCTACCTGGCTCAATATCACTGTCCACACAAGCATTTTGTAAGTCTTGTTTTTTATCTTTACCATAACTTGAAATTAAGTTATTTAATAAAGTCTTTCTACGTTGTACAAAACATGAACGTACGAATTTAAAAAACTTAGCATCAGTTTCAAATTCGCGAGTTTCTTTTGTCATAATTTTTACAACTGCACTTTCAACATTTGGTGCTGGTACAAATACTTTTTTCGGTACAGTAAATAGATACTCAACATCAGTATAGTAATTTAATAAAATTGTTAATGAGTTATAATCTTTTGTTCCTACCTTCGCATTTAGTCTATTAGCAACTTCTTTTTGCATCATAACTACATAACCATCAATTTTCTCAGTATTCTCGATTAAATGAGTTAAAATTGGAGTTGTAATATAGTAAGGTAAGTTTGCTACTACCATAATTTTTTCACAATCTGACATTTTCTCAGCGATTATCTTATCAACATCAACTTTTAAGATGTCATTATTAATAATCTCAACATTAGGATAATCAGCAAGTGTCTCTGATAAAATCGGTAAAAGTCTACCATCAATTTCAAATGAAATTACTTTTTTAGCTTTTTTAGCTAGCGCTTCTGTAAGAGAACCAATCCCAGGTCCAATTTCTATTACTCCTACATTTCCATTTACTCCAGCTCCATCAACAATTCTATTTAAGATATTCGCATCTATTAAAAAGTTTTGTCCTAAACTCTTCTTAAACGTGAATCCATGTTTTTTTAGTATCTCAAAAGTTTTCTTAGGTGTTCCTATCATTATTTTAATCCTTTACTTATTTTTGTCATTTCATCTAATAAACGTTCTTTAGAAATATTATACATATTAAGTTTATTTAGTAATTGTTTAGCATTGGTATATCCTATATTTAACCTTTCACAAAGTTCTTCTCTTAGAACTTTTGAAGTAGATCCTCCTACTAAACCTAACTCTATCAATATTTCATTACTTATATCATTTTTCACTTCATCCATCGGTGTATAATGATTTTTTATAGCCGCTATAATATCTTCTTTACTCGCAGCTTCTATTCCTATTTTTCCTTTACTATCTACGGCTTTTTTATTTGAAATATATGCATGTTTCGCCGTAGGGATATTTTTTTCTATAATACTTCTAATTCTTTTTCCCGCATAATCAGGATCCGTTAAAACTATTAATCCTCTTGTTTTTTCTAGAAAGATTAGACGTTCTATTTTTTTCTTAGTTAGGGCAGATCCATTAGTTTCAAATGTATCACAATCTATTGCTTCTTTTACCCTATTAGTATCATCTCTTCCTTCTACTACTATTATTTCTTTGATTTTCATTTTATTATCCTTTAAAAAATTCATCAGTCTATTATAACATATTTAGACAATTTTTGCTCATACTAGCACGAATATTTCAAATAGTTATGTAGTTCATGTGTAATTTCATGGTGAACTTTATACTTATAACCATCACAAAGAAAGTTCTTTTTTATTTCAAATTTATCTTTAAGCTTAATTTTCTCTAGTGCTTTTCCTTTTTTACACACTAATATTTCCCAATATTTTTCAAACTTAACCAAGTAGCAATCGTAAGTCTTATCACTCCCATATGAGCCAGCCAAATATAAAAGGCCCACAAGGTCTAATAGTATATGCCAAAATTTAACCGTTTTTCTTCTTTCTAACAAATAAACCTTCTCACTCTTATTAAGATAATTATATAATTCTTCCATAATCCCCACCTCTTTATACTAATTATATCATAAAAAATCCTCTGCAGAAAAACCTGCAAAGGAAATTTATTAGTGTATATCTTTTTTCTTAAAGTTAGCTCCACTTACTTCACTAACTGTTCCAATCGATAGAAAGGCATTCTTATCATTTCTAAAGACTATTTTTTTAAGTTTTGATTCTTCAATACGAGTGATTACACAAAAGATGATTTTTGTTTCTTGCCCTGAATAACCACCTTCTCCATGTAATAGAGTTACACCGCGACCTAATCTGTCTTGAATTTCTTGACTTATTACTTGATAGTTACTCGTAATAACCATAACCGATTTAGAATCATTAAGCCCCTCAATAACGATATCCATTACTTTAGATGCAACGAAGTAACTTATCATAGAATATAATGCCGCTTCCCATGTGAATACAAACCCAGACGCGATAAAGATAATAACATTTATCCCAAGGACCATTTCACCTACAGAAATCGGTAATTTTTTAGTAGCATAGATAGAAAACATCTCACTTCCATCTAACGTACCTCCATTTCTAATAACTAATCCTACTCCTATCCCAAGTATTATCCCCCCGAAAATACATGCTAAGAATGGATCTGTAACAAGTGGTGGAAAATTATGAAAATATGAAGTTGCAAAAGATAAGATAACAATTCCAAAAATAGAAGCGATTGCGAATCCTTTACCTATCTGTTTATATCCCAAATATAGAAATGGTATGTTAAAGATTAGTATGAAAATCCCAAGTGGTAATCCTAAATAATGACGTGCAATAATAGATACCCCAATTACTCCACCATCTAATATATTATTTGGAATTAAGAAAAATTCTAATCCCGCTGCAAAAATTAATGATCCAATAATTATACTTATATATTTCTTTAAAAATTCTATTCTGCTTTCCATTGATTCTCCTTTTTATTTATTTTTTTTGACAAGTAGGACAAAAGTGACTTGAACGTCCTTTTATTGTTACATTTTCCACCTCATGTCCTAGAGGACAAACTTTTTTCCCATAAATTTGGTGGAAGTTTTGCATATTCCCTTCTCCACCATCAGCATGAACATAATCTGAAATGGTAGAACCACCTTCTTTAATTGCAAAATCCAAAATATCAACCAATTCTTTAAATAAACTTTCCTTCTTCTTTTTAGAAAGTTCACTTGCTTTTGTTAGTGGATGAAGTTTTTGACGGTATAATACCTCACAATCATAGATATTACCACAACCGCAAAATACATTTCCTTCTAAGAGTAGTGCTTTTATAGATTGATCCCTATATTTATTTTCTTCCAATTTATTTAAGAAATATTTTTTGGCTTTTTTATCAAATGGCTCTGGCGCAAGATTTACAAATGGTTTAAATTTCGTTATATCATCAATATACCTAAGTTCGCCAAATCTTCTAATATCACTATAGACTAATTTTTCTCCAGTAGATAATTCAAAGATTACATGTTGATGTTTATAATAATTTTTGTTGGTAATTTCAGCTATATCCTTAACTAAAAAGAATGCCCCTGTCATTCCAAAGTGAGTAATAATATATCCTTCATTTAATGTAAAATATAAATACTTTCCTCTACGTGATAACTTTTCAATTTCTTTACCTTTGACACTATCTGAAAAAGATCTAAGTTCCTGTTTAACAATAGCCATTTTACCTGATTTATGACTATCTTCAACAACATTAGAATATTTTATATTTACAATTTTCTTATTTATTACTACTTCTTCAAGTCCAAATTTTATATTCTCAACCTCTGGTAATTCTGGCATAATGCACTCCTATTTTTTGTACTTATTATTTTATTTTAATACAAATATTTGAAAATTTCAAAGAATTCCAACTTTCTTTCAAGTCACAGTATACAAAATTATCAGTTTTTTTTCATTATTTTTCCGCATTATTATAGCGTTAAGGCTTATTATGTAGTATAATAAAAAAGTTAAATGAAAAAAAGGGGTCTAATATTAAATGGAAGAAAAAATGTCTAGACGAAAAAGAATTAGTACACCCTCTTACAAAAACGGAGGCGAACCTCCTAAAAAAAGAGGTCTTAGAAAAATATTATATGCAATTTTAACATTCTTAATACTTGGGATTGGCGGCTTTACCGCATATACAATTTATAACTTTTCTAGTTCTGCTCAAAAAGGGTATAAGAATGTAGATTATCTTAAAGAAGTTGATCCTAACTTCAAGAAATTCTCAGTATTAATCCTAGGTATCGATATGAATGATGATCGTAAAGCTCAGGGGCAGACACGCGAAGATAGTAGAACAGATTCAATGATCTTAGCGACTGTGAATAAAGATAAAAAACGTATGGATATGGTAAGTATCCCACGTGATTCACTTAGTCTTATGAGAGAAAAAGATGACGAACATAATGACAGTGCTTATTTCTATGATAAAATAACTCATGCTCATGCTTATAATGATGTTAAAGGAACTACTAATGCAGTAGAAAACTTATTACATACACCGATTAACTTCTATGTATTAATAAACTTTAAAGCATTCGAACAAACTGTTGATGCTTTTGGAGGAATTGATTTATATGTTCCATTTGACATGGATGAGCAAAATGCCAATGGTGAAGAAAATACTGTTAAATTAACTAAAGGTTGGCATACACTGAACGGTGAACAAGCACTTGCATTTACACGTAGTAGATATTATGATAGTGATATCGAACGTGGTCAACGTCAACTTCAGGCTATCCACGCTCTTATTGATAAAGCAAAAAGTTTAAACGCGCTATCAAAAATTAACGATGTTATAAATATTGCTGGTGATAATGTAGAACATAACTTAACTACAACTCAAATTTCTTCAGCTATTAAGATGTTTATCAATGATGATATCGAGATTGTATCACATAGAATTGATGGTTACGATGTGACTTATAACGGAGTATATTATTACTATCCACGTCCATTGTCACTTCTGTACGCTTCATCTGCCTTAAGAAGTAATCTTGATTTACCGCTTCCGAAAGCGACTGATCTATTAAATATATATTATCAAGGACATATTGCAATCGGACTTAAAGAATATAAAATAGATAATCTTCGCTTACCAGAAACATATCAAGCTACTAATCTTACAATAATGTCACCTGAAGACTTACTAGCAAATCTTCCGGAAAGACTTACTAAAGAAGATTTAAAAAATGATATTACCGTAAGTAATGAAAACAGACCTGATGAAAATGGTAATACTGAAAATAATGCTAACAATAGTAATTAGCAACAAAATAATACAACTACTGCTACAACAAATGCCCATCAATATACTGGCATAAATAATAATCAAGAATAATTAATATCCCATCAAAAACTATTTTTGATGGGATATTAATTATTTATTTGAAAATTTTACATTTACAGTTCCAGTTTCCGAAGAAGTGAATAACTGTTTCTTTTTATTTGAACTATTTGTGAAATTTGACTCATCGTCATTTATTTCAGCTATGATGTCACCTGTAGTAGTCTTAAGAGTAATAGAATTATTTGCAGTAAGATTACTTAAAGTAATATTACCAGTAGTTGTTTTTAAGTTAATATTGTCTGAACTTTCACTAGGAAGATTACTTACCTTAATATTTCCTAGTTTATTTGTTATATTAATATTTTTTATTGTTGATGATGACAGATCTGTATCTCCTGTTTTATTATCAACACTAATATCTTTTAAATCATTAATATTATTTAATTTAACATTTCCTGTAGCAACATTAATTTTTAGAGAATTATTTTTACTATTTAAGTTATCTATATTTAAATTTCCAGTTGCTAATTTAATATCAGCATCTGAAGCTGAAATATTAGTTATATATACATCACCTAGTTTACTATTAATTATAAGAGATTTAATATCTAGATTCTTGATAAAATAATCTCCTATTTTATTAACTGAATTGATATCGATATTAGAAGATTTAGGTATTTTTATAATAAGTTTTCTTTTTTCTGAAAAAATATTGAAATTAATACCAACAATATTTTTATTTTCTTTTATAGACAACTTATTTCCTATGTGCTCTATATTAACTTTACGTTCTAGAGCAGTATAGTATTCTATTTCTATATTTTTAGAAGAAGTATTTTCTTCTAAAGTTACATCAGAATCAATGATATCTATATCTAAGTTTTTAACATCATTAACTGAGACTGAATAATTCTTTTTCTCGGAATTAGAAGAAAATCTAGGTATATGACCATTATTTAAGTAAGTTGCTAATCCAATCAATACTAGTCCAAAAATTATAAAACTAATAGAAATTTTTATAAATTTATTCATTTATATACACCTCTTTTTTGAAAATCTTCACGAAAATTGTTCTAATGCTTACACCATCTCGACGCGATTTTTTATGCATTTTTAGCAACCAATAAATACCAATTAAACCGATCCCTGTATTAACAAATCCAAATCCTAAAGTATCTAAGAAATACGAAATATTTCTTTCATAAATAAGATAAAATGGGGATTTTAATATTAATAAGATTCCACCAATGAAAATAGCTATAATAGTAAGTACAATACTGAATATTATAGATAGAATAACTATAAAAAGACTAGTACCTAGAGCAAATATAGTTATCCAAACAGGAAGTAATAATACGGTAATAATAAAGCCGAGCTCTGTAGGGATTTTTCGTGGTACAAACCTCCATACTAGTTTTGTTTGTTTTTTCTCAATATTATGTTCATCTAAAATTTGATCAACGATGATATTAATATCCCCTAATTGTGATACAGCTTCTTCTTCACTTAAGCCCTCATCAATACGATCATCAATCATTTCTTCGAAAAAATTGAGTGTTTTATACATCTCTTTTGGCGATAAATATGGTTTTAATTTATTTCCCAAAAGAGCGCAAAACTGTGTCTTATTCATGTTTTTCATCTCCTAATATATATTTATGTGCATTACTTATTACTTTCCAGTCTATAAGAAATTCCTGAATTTTATTAAGACCAACATCTGTAATTTTATAATATTTTCTTAGTCTACTATTATGTTCCACCGAATATGAGGTAACACAATCGTTTGCTTCCAAGCGTTTTAAGATTGGATATAACGTTGATTCCGATATAGGAATTACATTTGAAACATCTTTTATAATTTTATACCCATATGATTCAGAATTACGTAAAGTAGCAAGAACACATATTTCCAATAAACCTCTTTTTAATTGAGCTTCCATACAAATATCTCCTTTCACATTATACTATACATTGCATAGTATAATTTGTCAAGTAGTATGATGAGAAATACATTCTAATTATTGACATTTTATTTATAATACATCATAATTAATAAAGTATATTATAAAACTAAAATCTATAGGGAGGTACTATGACGAAGAAATTCATTACAATTAAAGAAGATTCATACGATGAATTTGTTGAGAAAAAATCTACATTTATTACTCATCTAATTAGAATCAATAGCGAAGAAGAAGCTAGAGAATTTATTCAAAAAATGAAGAAAAAACACTACGATGCTACACACGTATGTTCTTGTTATGTATATGGTGACAATAACGAAATTACTCGTGCTAACGATGATGGTGAACCAAGTGGAACTGCTGGAGCTCCGATGTTAGATGTACTAGTAAAAAATGAAATAAAAAATGTTTGTGCAACAGTTATCAGATACTACGGTGGAACTAAGCTAGGAACCGGTGGTTTAGTTAGAGCCTACGGTGGTGGTGTAATTAATGCACTAAAAAATGCAACATTAGTAGAACGAAAAGATGCATTCGAAGTTAGGCTAGAGCTAGATTATAGTCTAAACGGAAAAATAGAGTATGAAATTGGAAAAACTAATTTTATCGTAAACAACCTAGAATATACCGACAAAATTGTTTATACGATATATGTTATGCAGGAAGATTATAATAACTTTGAAAATTGGATTGCTAACCTAACAAACGGCCAATTCAAAATTCTATCATCAAAAGAGAAACAACTAGAATTTGATATTAAATAAAGCTAAGAAGGAATCAGAAACCATATTATACAGTCTCTTATTCCTTCTTAGCTTATTTTTTATTCTTTCTCGAAAATTCTTCTATCCACTCGTTCAAATCGAAAATAGCTTTTTTAACTAACTGTTCTTTATTATTAAAGGCTAAATCTAACCCTTCTACTCTTAGAACTTTTACTTTATCTATTCCTATTACGCTAGATATTCCCCTGACATATTGAACTGCAAAGTCCAGATTAGTATATTGAATATGCTTATCAAATTCTCCCCCACTTGTTATGACAAAGGTTATTTGTTTATTAGAATCATCTAATCCTATTAAAGACTCTACCTCACATTTAAAAGTTTCATTTACTATTACTATATTATCAATATAATCTTTAAATTTCGATACTACGTTAAAATTGTGAAGCGGCATATAAATAAAAACTGCTTCAGCATTTTTCCATTGATTTAGAATCTCTTTTTGCCTAATTTTATCATATTGTTCTTTTTCTGTTAATTTTTCTCCTTCATAATTGAACATAAACTTATCCATGACCGGAATATGAATACTCGGATCATATAAATTAATCTTTTCTATACTACTAAAACCTTTTTCAATTAATTTATCTTCACCAATTTTCGCCAAAATATTAGAAACTCTATGCTCTCCATTATAATCTGGATGGCACATAATCTGTAAAATTTTCATACTTTCACCTCAAAAAATAATTTATTATTAGAAATAGCTTCTCATCTAAAGTTAGACAAGAAGCTATTAATATTATTTGAATTCTGAATAAATAGTATTTATAGTTTTTTCATAATCATCGTTATGAACACCTACGATAATATTAATTTCATCATTAGTTTGTGAAATCAATGCAATATTTACCCCAGCCTCCCCTAAAGCTTTGAACAATCTGCCAGATAATCCTTTTGTATTTTTCATTCTCTCACCAACTGTAGCGATAAGTGAAATTTCGTGAGTAACATTCACTTCGTCTGCTTCAAGAACTGCTTTAATTTTTGCAACTAATTCATGAATAAATGGTCTCACATTACCAGTTTCAACAACTACTGAGAATGAGTCGATTCCACTAGGAATATGCTCAATACTAACATTAAAGTCTTCAAAAATCTTAAGAGCTTTCCCAATTAAGCCAACTTCATTTGCCATGTGACGTTTTTTAATTGTAATAATAGAGAAATCTTTTTTCCCTGCAATCCCTGTAACAATTTGTTTCTCGTCAAGGTGTTTATTATCTGAGATAATAGTTCCTTCAGCAGTTGGGTCATTTGTGTTGCGAATTTGGATAGGGATATCTTTATCACGAACTGGGAAGATTGCTTCTTCATGAAGAACACTTGCCCCCATATATGAAAGTTCACGAAGTTCTGTATAACTAATAACTTTAATTTCGTGAGGATTTTCAATAATTCGAGGATCTGCCATTAATATTCCTGATACGTCAGTCCAGTTCTCATAAACACTAGCATTTGCGATATTAGCAACAATCGCTCCACTAACGTCTCCTCCACCACGAGTCATAATCTTAATTTCTCCATTTGGTCTACTTCCATAGAATCCTGGAATAAGAAGACGATCATATTCTTTTACAACAGCATCAAAAGCTTCTTGAGTTTTTTCAAAGTCAATCTCACCTTGATAATTATAGAAAATTAAGTCTTTAGCATCTACAAAGTGATATCCTAAATATTCAGCCATTAATAAAGCTGTTAAATACTCACCACGACTTACTAGGTACTCTTCATCAATTCCTTTACTAATCTCCGCTTTTAACTTAGCCAGTTCTCCTTCAATATCGAATTTTAAGTTTAATTCATTTTTGATTGCTACGAATTTATCTTCAATCATTTTAAAGATATTATCAAAATTTATATTGTACTTAGTATGTGCATAACATAGGTATAATAAATCTGTTACCTTATTATCTTCTTTATTTGCTTTCCCTACAGCACTTACTACAACAAAACGACGTGCATCGTCTAACTCCACAATATTTTTTACTTTTTTAAACTGTTCAGCACTCGCTACCGAACTCCCACCAAATTTTGATACTCTAACCATCTTTTCTCCTTTTTCTATCAATGTTATTTGTATAATTTATCACTAATATATATTATATAACTATTTACAAAAAAATCAATGAATTTTCTGAAAAATCTAAATTTTATTTCTAATAATCATTTTATTTTATATAACGATTATTTATGAAATTTAGCAACAACAAATTTGTTATCTTTTTCTTTCACCTCAGCAACTAAATTAGTAAGTTGTTTTAATGAAATTTCTTTTGTTTTAACATAGAAGTTACCTTTATATTCTTCTACACTTTCTATCAATTCCCCTGATAATTCTACAGATGAACGAACTAAATAATTTCTTCTAGTCAATTCTTCTGAATAAGATAGATTATTCTTAATTACAACATCAACTCTTGTTGATCCTTCATTAATATCAACTATATCTTGAACAATCGCATTCCCTGTTGGGAATTTCCCTGCACCTTGTCCATAAAACTTAAGTTCTCCAATAAATGATCCATCTAGAGAAATAATATTGTTATTTAGAGGTACTGCCGCTTCTTGAGATTCTTTCCCAAAAATAGAAAGCATTACAGAAGTTTCGTACTTACCATCTTCTACATTTGTTTCTCCAATATATTTAACAGCTAAATCATATTGTTTTAAATAGTCAATATCATTTTTAGTAATATTTCTCATAGAATATGTAGGAAAATCAGGTTGAACATGAATATCAAAAGCAAGTGCATTACTTAAGATAATCTTATTCACGACATCCCCACCGTCAACATCGGCACTTGGATCAGCTTCTGCATACCCTAACTCTTGTGCTGTTTTTAGTGTAGAATCGAATTCTTGATTATTTCTATACATATTATCAAGAATAAAATTACTTGTTCCATTAAAGATACCATATACACGTTTTACATCATCAACACGTCTAGTTCTTTCTAAGTTTACAAGCCAAGGAATCCCTCCACCTACACTAGCTTCAAAAATAAACTTCACATTATTTTTCTCAGCTAATTCAACAAATTCATCTAAATATTTAGCAGCAACAGCTTTATTTGCTGTAACTACATGTTTCCCATTCTCTAAAGATCTCTTGATGAAGTCATACGCAGGATTAAGCCCTCCAAGACATTCAACAACTACCGAAATTTCTTCATCATTAATAATTTCATTAATATCATCAGTAGCTAGATGCATTTTATCACGGCTTCTAGCGAAGACACTTTTTACTTCTATTTTTTCAAGCTCCGATGATTTACCATTAGTAATAATCTCGTACACTCCACTACCTACAGTTCCATATCCTAAAATCGCTATCTTCATAATTATTTTCTCCTAAATTCAATATTTATTTTCAATTATATTTAAAAGTCTAACAAGTAATTTTTTTATGTCAATTATTTAATATCAAGAATTTTCAAAAAATTTCAATTTTTTGATTATTTTGACTGTTTTTATAACCTATTATGGTGTAAAATTATAGTTATAAAAAAAATAAAAAGTTCTTTTTATAAAAAACACTTGTATTTTTACAAAGAACATTGTATCATATATACAACGATAAAGCAAGGAGATTTTAAATGATTTACGAAAGTACAAGAGATATTAATAGAAAATTAAATCCAAGCGAAGCTATTCTTCAAGGTTTAAGTGAAGAAGGTGGACTTTTCGTTTTAAGAGATTTAGGAAAGAATAAATTAGACTTAGAAAAACTAATCGGAAAGAGTTATTACGAAGTGGCTGAAGCTGTCCTAAGACTTTTTGTTGATTTCAGTGATGAAGAAATTAAAAACTGTGTTGAAGAAGCATATAGAGGTAAATTCTCTCATGAAAACATAACTCCTCTAGTAGTGTTAAAAGATGGATATATCCTTGAATTATTCAACGGACCTACTAGTGCATTTAAAGATGTTGGTCTATCACTTCTTCCACAACTAACAAAAACTGCACTTACTAAAGTAGAAGATAAAAATGACATTCTTATTCTAACTGCAACTAGTGGTGACACTGGTAAAGCAGCTTTAGAAGGTTTCAAGGATGTAGATAGAACAAAAATCATGGTCTTCTACCCTAACGATGGTGTAAGTACAGTACAAAAAACACAAATGCAAACTCAAGAAGGAAAGAATACGAAAGTTTGTGCAATTCACGGAAACTTTGACGATGCTCAAAGTGGAATTAAAGAACTATTTGTTGATGAAGAATTCAAAAAAGAATTACTTTCTAAAAACATTAAATTATCAAGTGCAAACTCAATCAACATCGGACGTCTTATTCCTCAAGTAGTTTACTACGTTGTTTCATACCTAGACTTAGTGAATACAAATAAAATTAAATTAAACGATAAAGTAAACTTTGTTGTACCTACTGGTAACTTCGGTAACATTCTTGCTGGTTACTATGCTGAACAAATCGGTTTACCTGTTAACAAATTAATCTGTGCAAGTAACAACAATAACGTGCTTTATGATTTCTTAACGACTGGTGTATATGATAAGAATAGAGATTTCTTAAAAACAGTATCACCAAGTATGGATATCTTAATTTCTAGTAACTTAGAACGTCTACTTTACTACGTAAGTGGTTGTGATAATGAATATATCGCTAAGCTAATGAAAGATTTAAAAGAGACTGGTCGCTTCGAAGTTACTGGTGATGTTCTTGCTAAGATTAAAGATAAATTCCAAGCTGGCTTTGCTGATGATGAACAAACTAAAGAAACTATCAAAGCTATCTATGAAAAAGATAACTACCTATTAGATACACACACTGCAGTAGCTTATAAGGTTCTTCTTGAGAACTTAGATGATGAACATGCTAACATCGTATTATCAACAGCATCTCCATATAAATTCACAGAAAGTGTCTACTCTTCTCTATTTGAAACTCAAGGTGAAGATGAGTTTACTCTTATGAATAAACTTAATGAGAAAACAAAAGTTGTTATCCCTGAAAACTTAAGAGATCTTGATAAAAAAGAAATTAGACACAAAGATGTAATTAATAAAGAAGATATGAAAAAATACATCTTAGAGAAACTAGGTGATCTATAATGGTAAGTGTTCGTGTTCCCGCCACTTCTGCGAATGTTGGATGTGGATTTGATAGCCTTGGTGTTGCTTTAACACTTTACACTACATTTAAATTCGAAAAATTAGACAGCGGTCTAGAATTCGTCGGATTTGAAGAACGTTTTTCAAATGAAAATAACCTAGTTTATCAAACATTACTAACTACACTTAAAAAGTTAAACAAAGAAATCTCAGGTGTTAGAATATCAATCGATAATGATGTACCTATTAGTCGTGGTTTAGGTAGTAGCTCTACGTGTGTAGTTGCTGGAATTTATGGTGCGTACTTATTAACAGATACACCTATTGATAAACAAGAAATCTTTACAATAGCTAACGAAATTGAAGGACATCCTGATAATGTTTCACCAGCTATTTTCGGAAGTTTAAGTTCATCTTGTACTACTGATAGTAAAGAAGCGGTAACTGTAAGATATGAAGTCGATGAAAGATTTAACTTCTTAGCATTAATTCCTAACTTCGAAACTTCTACTGAAGAAGCTAGAAAGGTAATGCCAAAAGAAATCAAACTTCAAGATGCGATTTATTCAATGTCACGTATTGGATCTGTTATTAAAGCATTTGAAACTCATGATTTAGAACTTCTTAAAAAGGTTATGGGAGATAAAATCCACGAACCTTATAGAAAAGAAATAATACATGAATATCACCAAGTTAGAGAAATTTGTGAGAAAATTGATAGTTCAGCATTTTTCATTTCTGGAAGTGGTTCTACACTTATGAATATAGTTAGCGATACTAACAATATAGAAAAAATTAAAACTGAACTTGCTAAATTAAAATATAACTGGCAAGCAATTTTACTAAAAGTTGATAAAGAAGGAACAGTAGTTCTAAATTAATATGCTAAAAATTTTTGAACTTCTTCTTCTATTGCAGAGAGGAAGTTCTTTTTGAAATAATTTTATATAAATAAAGGAGAAATTTATTATGCAAAAATCAAGAGTGGCCGTATTAGGGGCAACAGGAATGGTAGGTCAACGCCTATTAGTATTATTAGAAAATCACCCATACTTTGACGTGGTTAAATTAGCAGCATCACCTCGTTCTGCCGGCAAAAAATATGGAGAGCTTATGGAAAGCCGTTGGAAATTAGACCACGCTGTACCTGAATACACTAAAGAATTAGTTGTTGAAGATTTATACAAAATTGATGAAATTTCTGAAGGAATTGACATGGTATTCTGTGCAATTAACCTTGATAAAGAATCTTTAATCAAACTTGAAGAAGACTATGCTAAACGCGAAGTAGTTGTTGTTTCTAACAACTCTGCAAATAGAAACAAAGACGATGTACCGATGATTATTCCAGAGATTAACTCAGCTCACCTTGATGTTCTTCCTGCGCAAAGAGAACGTCTTGGAACTAAAAAAGGATTCATCGTTACAAAACCTAACTGTTCAATTCAAAGTTATGTACCTATCTTTGAAGCAATTAAAGAATACGGTGTTAAAGAAGCATCTATCTGCACATATCAAGCTATCTCAGGAAGTGGTAAAACTTTCAACGAATGGCCTGAAATGATCGAAAACATCATTCCGTACATCGGAGGAGAAGAAGAGAAAAGTGAAAAAGAACCACTTAAAATCTTCGGTAAAGTAGTTGATGGAAAAATCGTTCCAGATAACTCTATGAAACTATCAGCTCAATGTATTCGTGTTCCAGTTCTTGACGGACACCTAGCTTGTGTATCATTCAATTTAGAAAATGATCCAGGACTAGAAACTTTAGTTGAAAAAATTAAAAATCATGTTCCTGAAATTGCTAAATACGACTTACCATTAGCTCCAACACCATTCATTAAATACTATGAAGAAAACGATCGTCCACAACCAGTACTTGATCGTGACAATGAAAAAGGTATGCAAATTACTGTAGGTCGCTTACGTGAAGATAACCTATTCGCCTACAAATTCGTAGGACTTTCTCACAACACATTACGTGGAGCAGCTGGTGGAGCTGTACTAACTGCAGAACTAATCAAAAAATTAGGATACTTAGATTAATATTATAAAATAATACTCCAGGAGAACTTCTCTTGGAGTATTTGTTATTATTAGTCTTTTAGTTTCTATTTTACTATTTCTCTCAACTTTACTTTTCTATTTTCTTTTAAAGACAATGTGCATGCATCAGCAGTCGCAATTGACTCTAGAGCTGCGACACCATTTAATAGTTTTTCATATTCTTTTGATACTTTTTCTCCATTCAAAATATTATGCAAATACAACATTTCTTTATCTATACAGCTTTGTAACCAAAGAGGGCAACGTACATTAGGATTTCCATAAGCTATTGCTCCGTCCATTCCTCTACCTGTATAAATAGCCATTCTGTCATCATCATCTTCTTTTGATTCATGGATTAAGAAATAACTCTCTCCTTCTCCTACTACTCTTAAAGTACCTCTAGTATTATATAAATCTAATTTTATAGCTCCTTTTGTACCTTCTATAAGGACATAGTGTTCACCCCATCTAAAAGCATTCCCATATTCAAGTACTGCGTATCGTTTATTAGAAAATTCCAGATTAACTATTAAGAAATCATCTTCATCACCAAAATTTTCGCCAACATGACATACATTTCCACCTATCATAGTTGCTTGCTCGGGTAGACCATCCATAATAAATTGAATACAATCAAGTTCATGAATGTGATGGTATAAGTGTCCTCCAGACTGTGATCGATTTTTTTTCCAAGAAACAGTTTCTTGTTTTTCTTCCCATCCTGTTCTTGCTGCATGACAAAATATTACATCTCCTATTTTCCCTTGCTTAATCAATTCTTTTGCGTGATGTACTCCATTAAAAAAGTTCATAATATGACCTGCCATAAAAATCACATTATTTTCTCGACAAGTTTCAACCATAACCTTACAATCTTCATAAGATAAAGCGATTGGTTTTTCACAGAATACATGTTTACCATTCTTAGCGGCTAATAATACTGGCTCACGATGTAAATTACTCGGTGTTGCGACGATAACACAATCTACATCTTCTCTTGTTACCAATTGTTCTAAAGTTGAACAATTCTCTGCTTCCAGTTCCTTAGAAACTTTCTCCCCATTTTCCGGATCAAAAACTGCAGTTACCTTCGCATCTTTTATTTTCTCTAATGAGCGCGCTAAGTCTGCACCAAAATAACCTGTTCCGACAATTCCATAATTTATCATATCAAACCCCTCTTTTCATATTCCTAAACAATTAAGAAATAATATTATATGTCCTTATATTTATTATACAACTTACTAATACAAATTTAAAGATTTATTATCTGTTCATTTTTAATATAAATTTAAATCTTCAGATGCAAATCTCATATATTCATTTTCTACCTTAATTTTAAACATAAAAAACCCCTAAGGACACCTCCTTAGGGGTTGGTAATATTTAAATTATTTAACGTCTAGAACTTGTCTACCTTTGTACATACCAGTTTTTCTATCAACACGGTGACCCATTACGTAGTTACCAGTTGTTGCATCGATAGTAATTGATGGTGCAGATAGTTTTTTGTGAGTTCTTCTTTTTCTTTTAGCTGTTTTTGATGTTCTTCTAAAAGGAACTGCCATAGTTAATTTCCTCCAATTATTTTAAATAATTCTTATTGTTCTTTAAATAGTCCGTTAAGAGCTGCAAACGGTGATTCTTTCTTTTCTTTAACATCAGTTAAAGATTCTTCAGAAACCAATTCCCAGTCATTACCAGAAACCATCTCTAGCTCTTCTTCATCAGAAGTAGTTATTGGAATATTTAAAATTATAAGCTCATTCACTAAAGGTGTTAAATCAATATACATATCCATTAAATTAACATCGAATACCTCTTCACCTGCAAATACAGACTTATCAACGTATTCTTCTCTCTCTTCAATTTCAAATGGAACAACAACTTCTTTTAGTGTTTTTCCTGAAATCATTTCGAAGTTACCTTTAATTAATAGATCGGCATAGATTTTATCTTGTCCACCTCGAGTTAATTTTCCACTAACAACAACGTCTCTAATATCTTTTAGAGAGCTATCATAGTGTGCTACTTTAACATTTATATTTTCTTCAAAAACAAAAGTATCACTATTATTTTTGAATAACGAAGATCTTAACCATTTCATTAAATATCACCTCATAAACACATTATTTATTATATATCTTTTAGTTTAAGATGTCAACAAAAAAAGTTGACTCTTTTTATTATTTTTTAATTGATTAAATATTTCAGTATATTCGCTAACGACATTATGAATCCTATAAAAATCGTTAACTTAGCTGTCAGTACCATATACGGTGCCATTGTTTTTTTGTGATTATTCGCACTAAAACCTTTAATGATTTTTATCGCTAAAGGAATAGTAACAAACACCAGTAGATTCCACCACGAAGCATATTTAGTAACTATAAATAAAACATTTAATAAATATACTACGAAAAAGCTAGCTGCCATTGTTTTAATCGCATTATTTCTTCCAACTAGAATCGCATAAGTTCTTCTTCCTGATTCTTTATCATTGTCTAAGTCACGGATATTATTTGCTAATAAAATAGCCCCAATCATGATGAACAGAGGTAACGAAACTACAATAATATCAGCATTTACAAATCCAGTTTGGAAGTAAAATGATAAAGCAATTATTATAGTCCCCATAAAGAATCCAGAAACAACCTCTCCAAAAGGAGAATAAGCTATAGGATAATTTCCACCTGTATAAAAATATCCAGCAAGCATACATACTAACCCTACTAATAATACATAAAAACTAGTCATAAAAGTTAAAATTAATCCCAGTACAAAAGCTAATGCATATAATACCAAGGCTCCTACCATAACTTCTCTAGGGCTCAGATCCCCCTTGACTATCGAGCCAGAAATACCTTCGGAATCAACCTTGTCCAATCCATGCTTATAATCATAGTATTCATTAAACAAGTTGGTTGCCGCTTGAATCAACAAACAAGCCAGTAAAAACAATATAAATTTTAAAATTGAAAACTTAATCTCATATCCTAAAGCATAAGTAGCGCCGAATAAAACCGGTGCTATTGATGCTGGATAACTATGTGGTCTTGTACACATAAAAAATTCTTTTAATTTACTTTTATTCACAATATCCTCCTAGTTATCTTCTTACCTTGAATATTATACCATATTTTTAAGTGCTATGATATTAAATATCTTTCCTTCTATACTATAATCATTTAGCATAACGTTTTCATCGATTTATGATATAATTAAAGAACATAAAACTATTTATTGGAGGCATTTCCTATGAAAATTGCATGGATTGGAACTGGAGTTATGGGGGAAAGCATGGCTGGCCATCTATTAGATGCAGGTCATGAACTTTACGTCTATAACAGAACAAAGAGTAAAACTGACAACTTAGTAAAACGTGGAGCTACACTTCTTAATCAAATTAAAGACGCACCTAAATTTGCTGATGTTGTATTTACAATAGTGGGTTATCCTAAAGATGTTGAGGAAGTTTATTTAGGTGAAAATGGACTTATCACAACAGCTAAAAAAGGACAAGTATTTGTAGATATGACGACTTCTTCTCCTACTCTAGCTGAAAAAATTAGTAATGAATTTCTAAAAGTTGGTGCATATGCACTTGATCTTCCTGTTACAGGTGGAGATGTTGGTGCAAGAAATGCTACTCTATCAATCATGGCTGGTGGAGATAAGAAAGTATTCGAAGAAGTTGTTCTTCCATTAGTTGAAAAACTAGGTAAAAATATTACCTATTTTGGTGAAGCTGGTAAAGGGCAATATACAAAACTTGCTAATCAGATTGCAATAGCTACAACTATGATTTCTGTAGCTGAGAGCTTTAAATTCGCTAAAGAGGTCGGTTTAGACTTAGACTCGTTCTTCAAAACAGTATCAACAGGTTCTGGAGGAAGCTTCTCAATGACTTCATACGGACCACGTATTCTAAATGGAGACTTCAAACCTGGATTCTTTACTCATCACTTTATTAAAGATATGAAACTAGCTTTAGAAGAATGTGAAAAAATGAACATCAATCTTCCTGGACTTGAAACAGCATATAAAATTTACAATGAATTAGAAGAAGAAGTTCGCAACACAAACGGAACTCAAGCAATTTCTAAATGGTATAAACTATAAAAAAATGAGTTGATCTGCTAGATCAACTCATTTTTAATATATATCTTTTCTCCTATTTTTAGTACTTTAGAGTCTCTCGCGTGTCCAACTTCTTGAGTTTTAGCTATCGCTAAAGAAGACGGTACATACTCTTGAATATGTTCAAATAGTTCTTCTACAGAAATTTCTTTTTCAATTTTTGTAAAAGTTCCTATTAATAATCCTGAAATTTTATCAAAGACTCCGATTTGCTTTAACTGGGCAAGATGTGTTGCTAATCCCTCTATAGAAGTTCCTAATCCTTCTATGAATAACACTTTATTTTCCACTTCGGGAAAATACTTTGTTCCAACTAGTTTTAAGAAACATCTAATATTTCCTCCGATCACTTCACCTTCTATTCTACTTCCTTGTAGAAATTTCCATTCAACATTAAATAGAGTCTGTTCATTTTTCATAAAAGTATTTTCAAAGCTAGTTTTGATTTCTTCACTCTCTATAATATTTAGTATTTGATACAAGTAATTCACTTCATTTGTTTGGCTACCCAAAGCATTTAAGACTGTTGTTAAATCACTATAACCAAAGAAAGGTTTATAATTTCTTTTTGTTACATCATAGTCTAAATAATCTAATACCTCATTTGCAATATCTCCCCCAGAAATATCAAAAATTGCTTTTATTTCTTTATTTTTATAGAAAGACATTAACTCCTCAGCTCGAACTTCTGCTTTAGCTCCACATCCAAACCTATCTTTGTAGATATATTTAGTAAAGACAGGTACTAAGCCTATCTCTACTAAAATATCCTCTAATTTTTGTAATCTACCATCATCTTCAATATTTTTTCCATTTGAACATACTACCAACGCTATCTTGTCATTTCTATTTAATATCATACCTTACTAATTTTCCTCATCATAAAGATTATTTTAATATGCATAAGAAAAGACAGGAGTAAATCCCATCTTTTCACTAATTTTTTTATATTAATTATCTGTTCGACTTTCAATATAGTATTTAGAACGGCTTTGACCACCTTCATATACTTTATTATTTAATCGAAGAACCATTTTCCCTTTAATTCTTCCGCCTTCAAAATTATTTATTAACGGGATTATTATTCTATCTCCTTCTTCAGTCCATTTATCTGGTGACGTTAAGGTCATTCCCATAGCTCCACCAATTCCTCCAAAGGCTGCTAGATACATTTTATCTTTCTTGAAGTAAAGAACCTCTCCATTACCAATACTCTTATTATACTTAGATTCATTCCCTTTATAGCTGTCATCAACTTCTCTATACTTAGCTTCTTTCAGTCCTGAAACTTTTTTATAAACCTGATCAGCATTATATGTATCTGGAGTTGCAGCATTATACATATCAGTGATTTCAGCTAATGACATTGGAACAACTGTAAGTCCTAATTGAGCATCTTTAACATGCTTACTAAAATCAGAAGAATATGCAAAAATACCTAACATACTGTCTACTCCTCCTCCAAGACTAACAGAGAAGAATTTATCAGCTACAGCTTTTGCAGCATCTTTGTCGTGAACTTTATTATTTAAGTTAAGTTGCTTCCATGTTAAATCATCACCATTGATTTTAGATCCCACTTTACCTAAATCGTCACCTGTTGATGTTAGTTTCCCATCATCAATTTTATAAGAACCAATAATTTCATTAATACCACTTACATTACGATCCATAATGTATCCACCTAAGCGGAAATAAATTTTATCAAAGCCGTCACTATTATCAACTGTATAATACACAGTCGGAGCATATTTTTTCAAAATATCAACAACTGATTGTGATAAATGTAACTCTGAATTAAGTGCATCAATATCATTTAAAGAAGATATTTTTTCAATAATTATTGTTGTTTCTTTATCTAATTTTTTACCATCAGCACTTCCTAAGTTTGAACTGTTATTAGATGCTGAATTCTCTTGCATTTCTTCGTATTTGATAATTCCAAATACACATATTACTGCCGCGACAAATATCGCCGCAAAACCTAATATATACTTTATTCCTTTATTCATATATTTTTCTCTTTTCCTTAATTATTTTCTCTATCGAACGTTGGCACATAGAAGTGTCTTCCTTCTAAACCGAATAATTTATCACTAAATGTTCCAGGTTCAACATTCGCTAAGTTTTTCTCGAACATCATCATTCTAGCATCGATATTATCGATAAAATGAATAATCTCAGCCTCTTTAATCATTGGTAGTTTTGGAGAACCAAATTCATATTTACCATGATGAGCAAGAATCATATGTCTTAAAAGTGTAATTTCCTCAGCTTCAATTCCCAATTTATCAGCCATACGAGCTACTTCATCACTCATAATAACTATATGTCCTAGTAGTTCTCCCTCTAATGTATAAGACGTTCCTACAGGTCCACTTAGCTCGATAGTTTTTCCTAAATCATGTAAAATAATTCCACTATATAATAAATCTTTATTTAATGATGGATAGATAGCTACTAAAGCTTTCGCTATTTTTAACATCGTTGTAGTATGATAAATCAAACCTGAATAAAAATCATGGTGCATTGATTTAGCTGCAGGATAACTAATAAATTGTTTTTTATATTTATTTAACAACTCAATTGTTACAGTTCTTAAATTATCATTTCCTATTTCTTTTAAGAAGTAATTTAACTCATTTATCATTACATCTTTTGGAACAGGTGCTGTTTGAATATAATCTTGAATATCTATATTATCACTGTCAGTTGCCATTCTATAGTTTTTTATTTTTAATTGAAGCTTACCACGATAATCTAGTAAAGTTCCTTCTACATGTATCATCTTACCAGCTTTTAAATTGTCACTATCTTCTTCTTTTACTTCCCAAATCTTACCATCAATACTACCTGTTTTATCTTTTAGATAAAGTGTTAAATATGGTTTCCCACTTGACGCTACTCCACGAACAACATTATCCAATAATAAAAACATACTAATTTCTTGATCAGTTTTAAATTCGTTTATGAACATATCCTCACTCCTTCTTTCTAGTATATTTTATATCCATCTTATATTTTACTTTGTATTACAAAAAAATTCAAATAAATATGGTAGATTACATAACAAAACGAAAAAGGAGTGACTAAAAAATCATAATTTCAAAGAAATTGATTTTTCAGAGTCACTCCAAAAAATTTATTGAATATCTATAATGCTTTTTAAAAGCAAGATTTTATATAAATAGACCACTGTATTTATGAATTTTCATATATACTTTTTTGTAATTTAGATCTTCTTTATCTTTATTAGTCAAATAGATCTTTTGCTTTTCTACTAACTTTATCTAAAAAGCTTTCATCTTCTTCAACTTTTTCATTATTTAATTTTGCAAGTTCAAGGTATAACTCACGTTCTTTAGTTGATAAGTTTTTAGGAATTTCAATAGATACCACGATAAAGTGATCTCCTTGACCATGCCCCATTACACTCTTAACCCCTTTACCTGCTAAACGGAATTTACGTCCGTGCTGTGTTCCTGCTGGAACATTAAGTTCAATCTCACCTGTTAAAGTACGTACATCAAGTTTTGTACCAAGAGCAGCCTGTGCTGGAGAAAGTTTCAATTCTGTATAGATATCATCACCTTCTCTGTGGAAATATGAATCTTCAGCAACGATTACCTCTATGAATAAGTCACCTGCTGGACCGCCATTTTCTCCTGCTCCACCTTTACCACGAAGACGAACGCGTTGTCCTGAGCTAATTCCTTCTGGAATCTCAACATCGTATTCTACTTCACGGTTATTGTATCCTTTACCGAAACAGTGCGCACACTTATCTTTAATAATTTTACCGCGTCCTTGACATTCTGAACATGTATGTTGACTCTGCACACGTCCGAATGGAGTATCTCGAATTACCGCTTCTTGTCCACTACCATTACATCTGTGACAAGTATTTACAGATGAAGAATCTTTTGCACCACTTCCGTGACAATGATCACATTCTACATCTTTACGAACTTTAATAGTTTTTTTCGTACCGAATACAGCATCTTCAAAACTTATACGAATACGGTGTAATAAGTCTTCTCCTTGACGTGGAGCATTTGGATTACGACGTGATCCTCCTCCACCAAAGAAGCTTGAGAAAATATCTCCAAGATCATCAAAACTACCTGAGAATCCAGAGAAACCTCCACCGAAGCCACCAAATCCACCTTGGCCTGCTCCACCTTCAAATGCTGCGTGACCAAATTGATCATATTGAGCTTTTTTAGTATCGTCACTCAGTACTTCATATGCTTCAGAAATCTCTTTGAATTTATCTTCTGCACCTGGCTCTTTGTTGATATCTGGGTGATATTGTTTTGATAATTTACGATATGCTTTTTTAATTTCAGCTGCACTTGCGCTTTTACTTACGCCAAGCACCTCATAATAATCTCTTTTAGCCATCTTAATCTCTCCTATAATTAATTATTTAACAAAGGGCTAGCGCATAACGCTACCAGCCCTTGGACTATTTATTTAATTATTTTTTCTCAGTGAAGTCTGCATCGATTGTATCATCATCGTTGTTTGATGAAGTTGCTCCTGCATCTGCACCTTGAGCTCCTGCTGCAGCATTAGCTTGTTCGTAAAGTTTCATAGTCATTTCTTGAACAGCTTTGTTTAATTCATCTTTAGCAGATTTAATTTCTTCTAAGTTATTGTTTTTAATAGCTTCTTTTAATGTATCGTTTTTAGCTTTAATGTTATCTAATAAGCTTTGGTCTACTTTATCTTTAGCTTCTTCTAACGCTTTATCTGCTTGGAATGAAAGTTGATCAGCTTCATTACGTACATCAGCTTCTTCTTTACGTTTAGCATCAGCGTCAGCATTAGCTTCTGCTTCTTTAACCATTCTATCGATATCTTCATCTGTTAATGAACTACTTGATTCAATAGTGATTTTTTGTTGTTTTTGAGTTCCAAGATCTTTAGCTGTAACATTTACAATACCATTTTTATCGATATCGAATGTAACTTCGATTTGAGGTACTCCACGTGGTGCTGGTGGTATATCTGAAAGTTGGAATCTTCCAAGAGTTTTGTTATCAGATGCCATTGGACGTTCACCTTGTAATACGTGGATGTCTACTGCTGGTTGGTTATCTGCAGCTGTAGAGAATACTTGTGATTTAGAAGTTGGGATTGTAGTATTTCTTGGGATTAATACTGTCATAACTGATCCCATTGTTTCAATACCTAATGATAATGGAGTTACGTCTAGTAATACTACGTCTTTAACATCACCTGTAATTACTCCACCTTGGATTGCAGCACCCATAGCTACTACTTCATCTGGGTTTACTCCTTTATGAGGCTCTTTACCCATTTCTTTTTTAACAGCTTCTTGTACTGCTGGAATACGAGTAGATCCACCAACTAAGATTACTTGATCGATTTCACTAGGTTTTAATCCAGCATCTTTAAGTGCTTGACGAGTTGGAATTAATGTTCTTTCTACTAAGCTGTGAGTAAGCTCATCAAATTTAGCACGAGTTAATGTGTTTTCTAAGTGAACTGGTCCGTTAGCTCCTGCTGAGATGAATGGTAATGAAATTTGAGTTGAAGTTACACCAGATAAGTCTTTTTTAGCTTTTTCTGCTGCATCTTTAAGACGTTGCATTGCCATTTTATCTTGAGATAAGTCGATAGCTTGTTCTTTTTTGAATTCTTCTACAAGATAATCAATAATAGCTTGGTCGAAGTCATCTCCACCTAATAAGTTATCTCCTGATGTAGCTAATACTTCGAATACTCCATCTCCTAATTCTAAGATAGATACGTCGAAAGTACCACCACCAAGGTCAAATACTAATACTTTTTGATCTACATCTGTTTTTTCTAATCCGTATGCTAATGCTGCTGCAGTAGGTTCGTTGATAATACGTTCTACTTCTAATCCAGCGATTTTACCTGCATCTTTAGTTGCTTGACGTTGAGCGTCGTTGAAGTATGCTGGTACTGTAATAACAGCTTTAGTTACTTTTTCACCTAAATAAGCTTCAGCAGTTGCTTTTAAGTTTTGCAAGATCATTGCTGAGATTTCTTGTGGTGAGTATTTTTTACCATTTACATCTTCTTTGTAATCTGTACCCATGTGACGTTTAATAGAAATTACTGTGTTAGGGTTAGTGATTGCTTGACGTTTTGCTACTTCCCCTACTTGAATTTCATCACCTTTGAATGCTACTACAGAAGGTGTAGTTCTGTTACCTTCTGGGTTAGGGATTACTTTAGCTTCCCCACCTTCTAATACTGATACACATGAGTTAGTTGTTCCTAAGTCGATACCTATAATTTTTGACATATTCTTGTCCTCCTTAAATTTATAATAACTATATTTTCAAATTTATTTGTTAAAATGATCTATTCACTCTAACAAAGTCTAATGTTACTTTTACTTGCGCAGTCGATATTTTTAAATTATTTCGTCTCTGCGTTCCTTATTCTTTGACGCAGTGGCTACATACCAATCACTTCGTCACTTCGTTCCTCATTCTTGGTGTAGCTGTGCGATTCTTACTCCTAACTTTTTTCTTCACCTTCTAGATTCGAAAAAACTAAGGCTCAGTCGATACTTTCAAATCATTTCGTCTCTGCGTTCCTTATTCTTTGAGTATCTCTGAGAAGCTTCCTCGTAACCATTTCTTCGTATTTACAATACTTGAAATGCTAACGATGTAGCCTTTACGAGTTTACTTTAACCATTGCTGGCCTGATTACTCTATCTTTTAGTTTGTAACCTTTTTGGAATGTATCTAAGATTACTCCGCTCTCTTTGTCACTTTCTTCTCCTTGCATTACTGCATGGTGGAAGTTTGGATCGAACTGAGCATTTTCAGTTTCTACTAGTTCAACACCTTCTGATTTAAGCGCTGCTTGTAATCCTTCGTATACCATTTGTACACCTTTAAGAACCGTTTGTACTTCTTCATTAGTTGATTCAACTTGTAAAGCGCGTTCTAGGTTATCCAAACTTGGTAAGATTTCTGTAATCACTTTTTGACTCTTATAAGCATTTATAGTGTCAATTTCTTGATTTTTACGTCGTTTAAAGTTTTCAAACTCTGCATAAAGTCGTAAGTATTTATCTTCTGAAGCTTTTACTTCTTCTTGCAGTTTTTCAATTTGTTCTTGTAGTAATTCTTCAGCAGTTTTTTCAACTACTTCTTCTTTTAAATCTGTCGTTTCTTCAGTCTCAACAGTTTCTTCTGTTGTTACTTCTTCTTGTAGAGTTTCTTTTTGTTCTTCAGTAGCCATCTCTACCTCCTAATTATTTCAAATTATTATTTAAATTATCACGAACACAAGCTATAAGTGTCATGATTTTTGAATAGTCCATTCTCTTTGGTCCAAACACGGCTATTACACCTTGACCTTTAGATGTGTTATAACTACTAGACACTAACGAAAGATCATCTATATTCCCAAGCTTAAGCTCAGTTCCTATTTTAATAGATGGTTTGTCTGTTACTTCATTATTATCTAGAAGCTCGACTATCTTATCATCTTCTAAGAGCGATACTACTTCTTTTAATTTTTCTACATTGTCTATATCGGGTTGTTTAAGTAAATTGTACTTACCCCCTAATGCTACAGTCTTTTTAATTTTATTCTGCAACAATCTATTTAAAGCTACCACTATCATATCGTAGTTGTTAACTTTATTCTTTAGATATTTTTCTAACTCACCGTGAATCATTACGTGAGCTGTTGCCATATCCACATCATAGAAGTAACTTTGAAGAAGTTTATTAATCTCCGCTATATCTTCTGCAGTGAAATCCGCATCAAGTTTATAGTTTTGTTGGAATACTTCTCCTATGTTTGTTACTAATATAACGAGAATACTACGACTACTTAGAAGAATAACCTCTATCTTATTAATGCGCCTATCCGTTTTTGTCGGAGCTAATATGACCGCCGTACAATCCGTTAAGTCTGATAGGACTATTGCATTCTTTTCTAAATAGTTATTTTCCGATACTATATCACCACCAGAGAGTTGTTTAAGTTTTTCATTCTCACTATTTGATAATTCATAATCTTTTTTTATGTAATCTACATAATAGCGATAACCTTTTTCCGAAGGTACTCTACCTGATGAAATATGAGTCTTTTTAATCAACCCTTCTTTTTCTAATTTACTCATATCATTTCTTATCGTTGCCGAACTGAAATCAATATTTTGAGCAATTTGCTTAGAACCTACAGGTTGATTAGTCGTAATAAAATTTTCGACTATAGATTGAAGAATGAGTACTTGTCTATCTATTAACATCGTCATCACCTATTCTCCAATTTTGTGTTTTAGCACTCTAACTATCTGACTGCTAATCACATATATAATAATATCATTAAGGTCAAAATAAGTCAATAGATTTTTTAAAATATTTTTGACTTTTTTTGACCTTTCTGTTTTCCATGTAAGAAAAACCTTGCAATACCATGTTTTAAATGAGTCTTAAAAAGTTTATATTGAAACAAATAATAAGAAGAACACCCTTCAAAAATTCTCATCACTTATGATATAATAAAGGTTAATCAATAGAAAAGGAGTTTTTTATAATGAAGAAAATATTTAGACTTTGCACTATACTTTTATCTTCTCTACTTATACTAACAGCATGCTCAAGTGAAAAAACAAAAGTATTTACTACAAAATATGGAAATAATCAAGAAAATGAAACAACATTAACTTATAAAGGAGAGGTTGTTAATAGATTAAAAACTATTTCTAATATCACTGACCTAGGAACTGATGAAGAAGCAGCCTACAATAGTATAAAGACATCTATCGACCAAGAGAATAAAGATATCAATGGACTTTCTTACACTATTGAAAAGAAAGATGGAAAAGTAGTTATTACTTGGGATTTAGATTTTACTAAAATAAACTTCGAAAAAGATAAGGATCGCTTGCATTTCAAAACATCTTCTTTAGATGAAGAAAGAAAACTAAGCTACATAGAAGAAAACCTTAAGAAAAATGGTGCTATAGAGAAAAAATAATATCTAATAAATAAAGTGTTCATCAGTTAGGACTTTTAATCTTGCTGATAAACACTTTTTTCTTATAAAATATAGCGTGATTTCTCCTACCTTCCTTGTATCTTCAATAAAATTCTTGTATAATAAGTAAACGAAAGAAGTTAATAGAGGTAAAAATTTTGGAACTTATTGAACTTAGAAAAGAACTCGAAGAAATTAACAAAAGAATAACGGAATTTAAAACTTCATTAAAAATAGAAGATAAAACTGAACGAGTTGCTGAAATTGAAAATATGATGCTAGAGGCCGATTTTTGGAATGATAGCGAAGCAGCTAGTCTACTAGTTACGGAATCAAAAAGTATAAAAAAAGAACTTGATGAATTTAGTGAAATGATAGACTATTTAGAGCACTCTGAAGAAATGGTTGACTTTTTAAAAGATGAAGATGATGAAGAAATTTATCAAGATTTACTAGAAACAGTAGTCAATCTTAAATCAAGCGTTGAAGATTTTAGCTTTAGATTATTATTCTCAGAAGAATATGATAACAACAGCGCTATACTAGAAATACATGCTGGGGCTGGTGGTACTGATGCTACAGACTGGTCAGAATTAATGTTACGTATGTATGAAAGATTCTTCACAAAGCAAGGATTAAAATACAGCTACTTAAACTATCAATCTGGTGACATCACTGGAGTTAAATCAGCAACAATAAAAATTGAGGGTGACTTTGCGTATGGTTTATTAAAAGGAGAAAAAGGAGTTCACAGAGTTGTTCGTATCTCACCTTTTGATCCATCAGGAAAAAGACATACATCATTTGCTTCAATTGATGTAATTCCAGAATTTAATGAAGATGAAATCAATATAGAAATTAATAATGAAGATTTAAAAATTGATACTTATCGTGCTCAAGGTGCTGGTGGTCAACATATTAATACTACTGACTCTGCCGTTCGTATCACTCACCTTCCTACTGGTATTGTCGTTCAATCACAATCTGAACGCAGTCAAATACAAAATAAAGATGCTGCGTTGAAAAATTTAAAATCAAAACTATATCAACGTGAAATAGAAGAAAAAGAAAAAGAATTAGCAGCAATTCGTGGTGAACAAAAGGATATCGGTTGGGGATCACAAATTCGTTCTTATGTATTTACTCCATATACAATGGTAAAAGATCACAGAACAAACTATGAAGTATCTACAGTAGATAAAGTAATGGATGGTGAGATAATTGACTTTATCGATGCTTATCTACATTACAATATGAAAGAAAAAGAGATATTATAGAAAAATGGACCTACCGGTGTGTACCGATAGGTCTATTATTTTTTATTTTTTCTCATCAAATCTTTCTTCTATAAGTTTTTCTTCTGTTTTCTTCAGACTTACTTTTTTATCTCCAGAACTTGGCCATGGAAGACCTTTTAATTCATTAATATCAGCTACAGAATAATCAACTGTTACAGTTTCTATAGCAAATTTATCTTGATAATCAACCTTGTCTTCTAAACCTTTTATACCTTTGAACTTTTCTCCTAGTTTCTCCGCTTGTTTTTTAAAGGTTTCTTTAGTTAGTCCTAATTCAGAATAAGTAATAATATTTTTTGCTGTTTGTCTTGTTACAACATCACCTTTATAGTAAAGTGTAATTTCCATTTGTACACCAGGTTGTTTCTTAACATAAACCTTACTACCTTCTTTTTCAGAACATCCTACTAAAAATACTAATAAAAAAACTGATATAATTTGTAATATCTTTTTCATTTTATAAACTCTCCTATCCTTTAGATAACAATATTATACCACAGTTTAAAACCAATAAAAACAAAAAAAACGATACAAATTTGTATCGCTCTTTGTTATTATAGTTTTTCGTATTCTGCTGGAACATCAAATGGATTTTCTTTATTAATATGATCGTAGAACATAACTCCATTTAAGTGATCTATTTCGTGTTGGAAACAAATTGCTGGTAAATCTGTTAAAGTTAAAGTAACTTTCTCATCATTTTCATTATAACCAACTACTTTAATTTTTGAATAACGAGGAACATATCCCTTGATATCTTTATCTACAGATAAACACCCTTCTCCACCAGCTAAGTAACATTTTGCTGCTGAATTTGAGATGATTTTTGGATTGTATAGTGCATAAGAAACTGTGTCTTCTGGGAACTCCTCATCTGGAATGTGCACTGCAATCATTCTTTTTGAAACATTGATTTGCGGTGCAGCTAACCCTATTCCAGGTTTTAGTCCTAATTTTTCTGCTTTTTCATCATCTTGTGAAGCAATAACATACTCTAATAATCCACGTAAAACTGCTTTGTCTTCGTCTGAAATCGGACTTTTTACTTCTTCAGCACGTGCTCTAAGTGTTGCGTGTGGATCAATAATTATATCTTTAGTTGTAATCAAATCTTTTCTCCTTTATTTCTAATTATTTATTACGGTATCTTCGTACATACTTAATTATTTCATAAATAAACAAGAATGTCAAAGGTCAAAGTTTCCTTATTTACAGTATTTTAATATTAATTTCACACAAAATATCACAATAATTTTCTTTCTATATTAAAAAGTTTTCTGAAATTTATTTTTGTATTTTTATTAATTTCGTGATATGATAATATTATTGATAATTTATAAATGAAATTTTTAGGAGGGTGTATTATGACTTTTGAAAATTACCAATATACAAGACCAAATACAGATCAATTAAAAGAACAATTAAAAACATTAGTAGAAAGATTAAACTCTGCAAATAGTGCCGAAGAAACACTAGAAATTTTTAATGAATATAATAAACTTCGTGATGACGTAAGTACTATGGCACAATTATCAGAGATTCGTGTAACAATTGATACAACTGATAAATTTTATGAAGCTGAACAAGAATTCTGGGACGAATTTGGTCCTGAATTAGATTCTCTTTACAGCAAATTTGACGAAGCAATATTCAATTCAAAATTCAAAGAAGAACTGAAAAAAGAAATTGGAGAACATTACTTCAATCTAATCGAAACTTCTCTAAAAGTATTTAGCGATGAAATCATTGAAGATTTAAAAGAAGAAAACAAACTTTCTTCAGAATATACTAAACTAACTTCAAGCGCTAAAATTCCATTTGATGGTGGTGAACACAACTTAAGTGGTATGGCTAAATACACACAAGACGCTAACCGTGAAACTCGTCTATTAGCTAACCAAGCCGTAGCTAAATTCTTTAAAGAAAACTTAGAACAATACGATAGCATTTATGACCGAATGATTAAAGTTCGTACTCGTATCGCCAAAAAACTTGGATTTGATAACTTTGTAGAGGTCGCTTACCTACGCTTACGCAGAACAGACTACAATGCAAAAGACGTAGCAAACTACAGAAAACAAATTTTTGAGGAAATCGTTCCTGTAGTTGAGGAACTTAAAAAAGCTCAAGCTAACCGTCTAGGACTTGAAAAACTTTCATTCCACGATGAAGGTGTAACATTCAAATCAGGTAACCCTACTCCAAAAGGGGATCGTCCAACACTTGTTGACTATGCTAAAACTATGTATAAAGAATTATCACCTGAAACTGATGAATTCTTCACATTTATGACTGAAAATAACTTATTAGATTTAGATACAAAACCAGGAAAAGCTGGTGGTGGTTACTGTACATTTATTCCAAATTACAAAGCACCATTTATTTTCGCTAACTTTAACCAAACACCTCATGACGTTACAGTTCTAACTCACGAAGCTGGACATGCTTTCCAAGTTTTCCAAAGTAGACATCACATGCCAGATTATGTTTGGCCAACATATGAAGCTTGCGAAATCCACTCAATGAGTATGGAATTTTTAACTTGGCCTTGGATGAACTTATTCTTCCAAGATGAAACAGAGAAATTCAAATACTACCACATGGCAACATCAATCAAATTCTTACCATATGGTGTTACTGTTGATGAATTTCAACATGAAGTATACGAAAATCCAGAGCTAACTCCAAAAGAACGTCGTATGAAATGGTTAGAAATCGAAAGAAAATACTTACCATCTCGTTACTATGAAGATATTCCAGAACTTGATGAAGGACTATTCTTCTACAGACAAGGTCACTTATTCAGTGTCCCATTCTACTACATCGACTACACTCTAGCTCAAGTTTGCGCATTCCAATTCTGGAAAAAAGCTAACGAAAATAGAGAAAAAGCATGGAAAGAATACCTACACCTATGTAAACTAGGTGGTACTAAACCATTCTTAGAGTTAGTAAAAGAAGCTAACTTAGAAAATCCATTCGAAGACGGAACTATTTCAAATATTGTTCCAGAACTTAGAAAATACATTGACTCTGTCGATGCAACAAAATTCTAGTAATGTTAAAGGCGAGTAAATCTCGTCTTTAACTTTATAGAAATAATTTTATTTTTAATATTAGGAGGATAAAATATGAAAGAAAAAAAGATAGCGGCATTTTTTGATATTGACGGAACTCTTTATAGAGATTCTCTAATGACAGAACATTTTAAAAAATTAATAAAATATGAAGTTGTAGATGAAAAATATTGGTTAAATGGTGTAAAAGATAGCTACATTAACTGGGATAAGAGATTTGAAGACTATGATAACTACCTTTTCGGTGTTTCTGAAGCATATGTACAAGCAATTACAGGTCTTCATAAAAAATATATCGACTTCGCGACTGAACAAGTAATGAAACTTAAAGCTGATCGTGTATATAAATTCACACGAGATATTATAGAAAAACACAAGAAAAATGGACACCTTATCATCTTCATTTCGGGAAGTCCTGATTACCTTGTAGAAGCGATGGGTAAAAAGCATCATGCATTTTTAGCTATAGGTAGTAAATACATTATAGAAGATGAGAAATTTACAGGTGAAGTAATTCCAATGTGGGATGCAGATAGTAAAAACAAAACTATAGATAGATTAGTTGAAGAATATAACATTGATCTTGATCAATCTTTCGCATATGGAGATACCAATGGTGATTACAACATGTTAAGACGTGTTGGCAATCCGGTAGCCATGAACCCGAGTCGTGAATTACTAAGTAAAATCAAAGAAAATCCAGAACTATCTGAAAAAGCTACTATTCTTATTGAACGTAAAGACGTTATTTATAAAACAAAAGCTAATATAGATATTGTAGAAATATAGAAGAAAACTCAAGGTAATCGACATTATGTCATACCTTGAGTTTTTTATTAATTCTAAGTATTATATAGGAATTCAGAACCTTCTTCACTATTAAGATTAACTCCAGAAACCAATCTATTTCCTACTCTTTTATAAAGCTGAGGTTGAGTAGTAAAAGTAATCTTACTTCCATCTTCCTTAATAAGTTTGAAGCTCTTGCCATTTACAGACCATTCAATTTTTTCTCCATTATATTTTTTTAGAAGATATCCTTTATATCGATTAACAAGGTCAGAACTCATTTTTCTAGCTCCTTCTTCACTTGTTGCTCCACCTATTCCTTGAGCATCTGCAGGCAATGAATTACTATCATTTAATAACGCAGGATTCGGACCACCTAATTCTACATCAGATCTTTTTTTCTTACGTTCAAACTCTCTTGCTTTTTCGGCAAGTTCCTTAGCCTTTTGAGCGGCTTCTTGAGCTTTATCATAAAGCTTATTACCCACATCACTTAACAATTGTTTTAAACTATTATTATTGAACTTATATTTTTCTAATATTTGAGAAAGATCCTTGTTAAAGTTCACATCCAATTTAATATTTTTTATCTCTTCTTCTGCTCTCTTATAGTTTTCAATATCAGCATTTAACCAGTTTATAGCAGCTGAAAAGTTTGAATTTGTATCAAGCTTTTTAGCACGATCTAAACTATCCTTTGCTTCGTCAACCTTTTTATCGTTTAGACTGATAGAAGTATTTCTAACCTCTTTTGCAACTTTTATATCAGTCTTGATAGTTGGAATAACCTTTTGAGCAACATCAGTAGTTAAAGTTTCTAAGCCTTTTGCTCCAGCTTCAAAATCATGACTGATATTAATCATATCAACATACTTTTGATACTCTTCTTTTACCTTCTTATCTTTTCCGCTACCAAACATAAAATAGTAAGCTGTAGCACAAATGATAAGTGTAACAATAACACTTGAAAATATAGCAATACTTTTTTTCATATATATTCTCCTCTAATATAAAATATCCCAATTCTGTGGTTTATAAAATTATTATCTCATAGAAAATCATATTTTACTAGAAGTAAATTAACATACAATATTTTTATATAAGTTTGATAATATCTTATATTGCTCTAGATATGCAGAAAATTTTAATTCATATACTCTTCCCTTATTAAAATATTTAATAGTACATTCTTTTTTATTATGATTATAATCTAGCCCTACAATATTTTTGTAGTATATCTTATAACCAAAAAACTTATAAAACTTTTTTATAGAGAAAATTTTTAAGAACTCTTCCCTAAAATATATATCACAATCATAACTAAATGAAATTCTATAATTTACACGATCTAAAACCGATAATTCCTTTCCTCTCAGTAGCTTATTTATCTCATTTCTTATTTTAGGAATATTAGAATTATACTTTTTTAGATAATAGTCAAAATCAGCTGTTAATAGTATCCTTTCTACATTAGTTAAAGTAGTAAAATTAATTGTATCCATATAAAAAACCTCCTTAATATACTTAGTATATTAAAGAGGTTGGACAGAATGTGGGAAAAACTACTCTTTATTTTTAGCGTTTAAAGCTAATAGACCTATTTGAACTACTACCGCTCCTGCTGCAGTAACTCCTTTTATTATAGTCTTTATTTTTCCATTGTTTTTATTTCGACACGCTTCACATTTATTATATTTATATCCTTCTTTTAATAATTTATTACAATTTTTTCCTTTACATATTTTTGACACCTTTATTCTCCTTCTATATAAAATATATTATCTTCTAATTTTTCTTCAATTAATAACTTATTTTCACTATTATAAGATAATTCTTTAATATTAGCTTCTAAACTTGGCACTTTCTTCGTCCAATAATTTTCAGGTAACGAGTCCATAGAATCTAGTCGTTCAATCAATCCTTCAACTTTAAAATAAGATTTATCTAGATAATTCCTATAATAATTCAAACTCTTTTTCATTGATTCTTCTTCACCTAAAACTTGATATCCTATCGCCGAAACTAAGGATGTTATATTTAAAGCAGATAAATTTTCTCTTATTTCTGAAATTCTCATATCTATATCTTCTTGTTTTGATCCTCTAATAAATTTTCCAATAGTGCTTTCAGGCTGTTCACTTATAAATTTTAAATTTGAACTTTGACTAAGCATTAATAGATTTCTTGAATCTTCTGCAGAATGTATAACACTTAATAATGCTTGTTGTTTTAAAATTTCATTTTTTATCTCCATGGCTTGAATCAGTTTTTGTTGACAACTATAAGCTAATGCTAGTCTGTCATTTTCTAAACCTACTCGCACCTCTTCCACCGCTAACTTAATTTGGTTAATTTCTTCGGCAATTTCCTTCATTTTTAATTGAGCAGTATAATCTGCTAAGGCTTCATTAAATTTTGGGAACTCCTTAAATTGTTTTAATTCTATATTAGCAACCATTTTTTTCGTATCACAATCTCTTAATTTAGCTATTAGTGAACCATCCTTTTTAGTAACAAACTCTATTGCTCCCTTTTTTAATTTTTCTTTTTGATCATCTGTTAGCACAGCTTGTAGAGATTCTTTAGGAATCATAGCTTTTAAAGTATTAATAAATACTGGTGCCTCATATAGTATATTTTCCATTTTTTTCAAAATAGTATTTTTGTTCTTATTAAAGTATTTTTTCAAACCTACATTGTCTATATAACGACTATTCTCTTCACTATATTCGACTATAATTTCATTGCCATCATCCTTTATAATTTCCTTAGCTTTAACATCTATAACTACATCTTTATTATCCATTAATTTCCTCCGTACATATTAATACCAGATATTTCACAAATATTATCTCTAAATCTCTCTCTCTTCTAATATTTTTACGTTATCTCCTTGGCTATTAAGCCACATTTTTATTCCATCACCATAGCTTTCTGCCACAATCGTATGAACTTTATCTTCTGATTTTATGACCTTTGCTGTTGGTAATCTGTCTAACATTGCTTCAAGTGATGGACCACTAAACTCAAATGTGAATTTCTTTAGTTTTCCTCCGTACATGAACTGGATTCTCTTACGAAATTCCCCGTCCTCAAATCTGTCTCTATATGGAATATAGAAAGTTTCATCTTTATATTTAATATTACTCATTCTATCTATTCGAAAGACTAGTGGTACATCTTCTTCACTAGTTATTCCATAAGCTATTAAATAAAAATAAAATTCTGAGAACATAATAGAAATAGGGCGTACTTCTTTTTTAGTTTGTTTCTTATCCATTCTAGTATAATCAAAGGTTATAACTCTTGTTTCTCTAATTACATTCGACAGACTCCACAATACCTCTAGTAAATCTTTTCCATGTTGAAGTTCAGTGTAATAATAATCTTCATTATTAATCAACTCTCTTACATGTATCTTACTTTCACGACTTAATTGATTCTGTAATTTCTTTAGTAATAAAGACATCTCTTTTTTATTAAATGCTCTACTTTCTAATAAAATCTTACTTAACGCCAAGATATCCTGTTGAGTAAGAGTATTATCGCTTTCGCTAACAGCTGTATAAATATACTCTTTGTTCTTTACTATTATTTCAAATTCTCCAATCTCTTCTTTCTTCTCAAAAAGATAATCACGCAATTCATCAATATCTCTTTGAATAGTTTTAAGAGAAACTCCATATTCATTAGCTAAGTTTTCTTTTACCAGCCTCTCGCCTCGTCTAAGTCTATCGTATATTTCTAATCCACGAAACTTCTTATCTCTTGAATCACTCAAATTATTCGCCTCTTCCTCATCAACCGCTTAAAGTCTTATTTTTCATTATACATTATTAAATATTCACTTTCAACCTATTTTCTTATGATTGTTTAATAATAATAACCCTTTTATATAAACATATTTTACATTGAAAATTAGACATATTTTGTCCATTTTTTTTAAAAAATGATTTTTTTATTTTATTCTAAATACAATTTCAGTCTTTTCATTTCAAATTACCACTAATAATCTAATTCTAAATGTTATTATCAAATAAAAAAACTGTTGACTCCTGCATCATTACAGTTGTCAACAGCTTTAAATATATAATTGTAGTTTATTTTATTCTTCAGAATCTTTCCACACAAATAGTGCTCCAACACTATTAATGATATAGAAAATATATTTACCAACGTTAGCGAAGTTTCCTTGAACTACTGCTTTTGTAAGTTGAACAATATTATATAGTAACCAGAATGGCCATTGTGTAGTTAGCTTAAATGTATTTAATCCATTACCCATTAATGAGAATGCAAATGCAATTGTAGTTATATATGCAAGAGTACTCATCTTACCATGATATCCAATGTAGTTTGTAGCATATGAGAATACAAATGAAAGAATCGCAATTGCTGTTAAAACTGTATATAATTTTGCTTTTGACATTGTATTTGGTTTATCTGTAGATTTATTCCATACATAAATCGCACCCAAATAGATTAAAAATGTTACAGGGTATGTGATAATCGCAGCTTTGTTACCTAGGATATAATCAATAACTCCTGATAATACGGCATTAATAATACCTAAGTAGTTACCAAGTTTACTTAATTTTCCTGTAAATCTTGTAGATAGCATTGAGATACCAACATTAATTACAGAAATAAGTCCAAATGGTACGAGTGCAGTCCATGGACCCCAATCAACGAATTTATCTAATCTCGTTGCTAAATAACCTGATGCAATAGCAATACTAATTACTAAAACAACCCCTAGTAAATCAAACCATTTTGATGTTGCGAATATTTTTAATTTTTGTTTCATAAAGCCTTTTATTCCTTTTTAAATGTATCACATTAAGTTAATGTAACCTTAATTTTTTAGGTTCTTAGTAGCTTTTTTATAACGCTTACTAAAAATCTACTTTCATTATACACCAAACATTTTCCACTTTCAATCAATAAATTTTCGCATTTTCGCTTAACTATTATGTAACATAAATATATTTTTAAAAATTAAATACATCATTGCTCTTTATCTTAAACTTTTATCTGATGCATAAAAAAAGAAATTGTATTATTTAGTTTCCTTATAACTATTTTATTCACCATGTAAAACTTTTCTTTTTATATCAATTTGTTTCTTATCACTTTACTTTCTAACTGATAATGATTATAATTTATAGTAGAAAAAATCTGAAAGTGAGTATATTTATTAATGAAGAAAAATAAATTATTTATGGCCCTTATGGCTGGTACTATCGTTATTAGCGGATGTGCTGCTAAAACTGATAAAAAAGAAGAAAACAAAACTGCTCAAGTTGATACATCTAAAGGTACAAAAGAACAACTTAAACAAGCTACTGAGCTTTATAAAAAATTCGTAGAAAACCAAGTAGATACTCTACTTAAAGATACTGAAAAATTCGCTGAAACTATTAAAGCTGGAAATCTTGAAGAAGCTAAAAAACAATATCCTGTAATTCGTATGGCTTATGAGCGTTCAGAGCCAATCGCAGAAAGTTTTGGTGAACTAGATGTGAATATCGACTTCCGTCTTGCTGACTACCTAGAAGAAAACAAAACAGAAGAAGGATGGCGTGGATTCCACAGAATCGAAAAAATTATGTGGGAACAAAATACTACTAAAGGTACTGAAGAATACGCAGACCAACTAGTAAAAGACATTAAAGAATTAAAAGCTAAAGTCGCTACTGTTGAAGTTACTCCTGATTTAATGGTAACTGGAGCTGTTGACTTACTTAACGAAGTTGCAACACAAAAAATCACAGGAGAAGAAGAAATTTACTCTCACACTGACCTATACGACTTTAAAGCTAACATCGAAGGTGCTGAAGAAATCTTTAAGATTTTCAAACCTTTAATCGAGAAAAAAGATAGTAAATTAGCTAAGGATTTAACTGAAAAATTCGCTACAATAAACAGCTTATTAGACAAATATAAAACTGATGAAAAACACTACAAACTATACACTGACTTAACTAAAGAAAATACTAAAGAACTTTCTGAAGCAGTAACAAAATTAGGAGAACCACTTTCTCAAATGGGTGTAATTTTAGACGAAGAGGCTAAGTAATATGGAAGAATCTGGTAAAAAATGGATTGACAAAAAAATAACAAGACGTGATTTCCTGAAAAAAGCAGGAATGACTGGAGCCGGAGCAGTTGTTGGAGCTTCTGCTCTTGGTGGATTTTTCGCAAACAAAGCTGAGAATAACCGAGCTATAGCTGATGGAGAAGAAAAAATTACATTCTATGGCAAACACCAAGCTGGAATTACTACTCTTATGCAAAAATGTGTTTATTTTGTCGTACTAGATTTACACTCAACTAAGCGTGATGATGTAATCGACATGTTTAAGCAATGGACTAAATATAGTGAAAAATTAATGAACGGTGAACTAGTTGAACCCGCCCTTAAAAACCATTATTTACCACCAAAAGATACTGGAGAAACGGTAGGGTTAAACCCCTATCGTTTAACTCTGACATTTGGAGTTAGTCCAAGTTTCTTAAAGAAAATGAACTTAGAGAATAAAAGTCTTGAAGAATTTAAAGACTTACCTCCTTTCGCAAGAGAACAACTAAAAGAAAAATATACAGGTGGGGACATTTGTATTCAAGCATGTGCAGATGATGAACAGGTAGCCTTCCATGCAGTACGTAACCTGGTTAGAAAGGCTCGCTCTACTGTAACTATGAAGTGGAGTCAATCTGGTTTTGCTGCTATTGGTAATCGTCTTGAAACACCGCGTAACCTTTTCGGATTTAAAGACGGTACTGCTAATGCAACTAAAGAAGACCAATTTGATAAGATTGTATGGTGCGATAAGGACAACTGGATGAAAGATGGTAGCTACATGGCCGTTAGACGTATCCAAATGCACCTTGAGACATGGGATAGAACAAGTCTAAATGAACAGGAAAATACTTTTGGAAGATATAAAGATAGTGGTGCTCCTTTCGGAGAAACTGATGAATTCGCACCAATTGATCTTAATAAAAAAGGTCCAGATGGGAAACCTTTAATTCCTGTAACTTCACACGTCCACTTAGCACATAAACCTGGCGTAGAATTATTAAGACGTTCTTATTCTTATTCAGACGGTATTAATGAAACTACAGGACAATTCGATTCTGGTCTACTATTTATCTCTTTCCAAAAAGACCCAAAACAATTTATTACTATTCAAAATAGTTTAGGAAACGAAGATAAGATGAATGAATATATAACTCACATCGGAAGTGGTTTATTCGCATGTTTTGGAGGAATTAAGGAGGGTGAATATATTGGCCAAAAACTATTTGACTAAAATTATTTTAGCTTTTATAGTACTTTTCAGTTTTAGTTCACCATTTCTAAAAAATATCGTAGCGAAAGAATCGTACAGTAATCTTTTTATAAAAATTACCGATGCTAATACTGCAATAAAAAATAACGAACAAGACAAAGCTAAAAAATTAATTGAAGAATTTAAAACAGAATTTGAAATAACGAAGAATTCAGATTCTGAAGCTGGAAAAAAAGTTAAACAAACATTAAAATCAAATGATATAAATGAAGAGCAACTTAGAGAATTATCAACTGCTCTACTTGCTTTTGAAAATGAACAAAATCCTTTAGACGTTGAAGCCGAGAAAAAAGCTTTTAAAACAAAACTTTACCCCGCTTTCGATAAATTAGAAAAGGCAATTGACACTAAAGATGTTGAAACTATGAAAGCAGAATATGTTAAATATAATGCTGCTTGGGTTCGTAATGAAGGTATCGTAAGAACACTTGAACCTGCTTACTACGGAAAAGTAGAAACAACAATGTCATTTCTACGTAGTTCTATGGAAGTTGAGCCTTATGACTATCAAACTACAAAATTATATTTAACAGATTTAAAAACTTACCTAGACGATTTCCTTGCTGGAAAAAAACTAGAACAAAATTCAGAAGTTAAAACGCTTGATCAAGGGATAAAACTTCTTGAAGATAGTCTTGCAGCCTTTAAAGAAGGTAACAAAGCCCAAGGTTCACAGAAAATGAAGAAATTCATTGAAGTATGGCCCGTTATTGAAGGAGAAGTACGTACACGTAACGCTTCACTATATACAAAAGTAGAGAGCGAAACTCCTATCATTATGGTTAAAGGTAGTGAACAAAAGTATCAAGATCAGCTTAAGAACTTAATCTCAGAGCTTTCTAAAATCGATACAAAATCTAACTATACTGCTATAGATTCTATGCTAATTTTACTTCGTGAAGGTGTTGAAGCATTAATAATTGTCTTATCTTTAGCAAGCGCATTAAAAGCTGCTAAACAGAAAAAAGGCTTAATTTGGATTTATGCAGGTGCCTTAGTAGGTATCCTTACTAGTATACTAGCAGCCGTTATTTTAAAATACTCATTCCCTGCTCTATCATCTGGTACTAACCGTGAAATCATCGAAGGTGTTGTTGGTATATTCGCAGTAATCATGATGATAGGTATAGGAATCTGGCTACATAGTAAAAGTTCTGTAAAAGCATGGAAGAAATATATGGATACAAAGTTAAATCTAGTACTTTCTACTGGAAGCTTTATTTCTATGTTTACACTTAGCTTCCTAGCTGTTTTCCGTGAAGGGGCAGAAACTATTTTATTCTATGCTGGTATTATGCCATTAATCACTACTGCTAACCTACTAATCGGGATAGTACTAGCTATTGTCGCTTTAATAATTATCGGTATAATCATGGTTAAAGCTTCTGGAAAATTATCTATCAGCAAAGTATTCCTAGTGTTATCTTGGTTAATATACATTCTAGGATTCAAAATGCTTGGAGTAAGTATACATGCTTTACAAATAACTGATATCCTATCAAATCACATTATAGATTATCTACCTACTATTGAAATTTTAGGAATTTATCCTAGTTTTGAAGTAGTAATAGCTCAACTTATTTATATTATTGTTGTAGCCATTAGCATATTCTATGAAAAATCTAAAAATAAATAGGTAACTCGCGATGAAATATGGAGATAAAGTTTCTACCGTGGATCATCTAACCGAACTTAGAAAGAGACTAATACTAAGCCTTGTGTTTTTTATTGTCTCTTTCATAGTTAGTTTATTATGGTCAGCGGATATTTATAAATTTTTAACTAGTAATTTTAATAATAAATTGATTGTTCTTGGACCTAATGATATACTATGGATATATCTAACTCTTGCAGGACTTTGTGCCTTCACATTCTCGATACCATTTATTTGTTATCAAATCTGGGCATTTATAAAACCTGCATTAGAAGAAAGAGAAGCTCGTGCATTACTAGCTTATATACCGGCGGTATTCATTTGTTTTTCAGTAGGATTAGCTTTCGGGTTCTTTCTAGTAACTCCTGCTATCTTAAATGTGCTTCTTTCTATAGGAGATGATTTATTCAATACTCAATTAACAGCTCAAAACTATCTATCATTCGTCATTAATACGACAATACCGATAGCGATACTTTTTGAGTTTCCTGTTATTGTCGCATTCCTAACATCATTAGGTATATTAACACCTACCTTCTTAACTAGAAATAGAAGATATGCATATTTTATACTAATTGTAATAGCAGTAGTTATTACACCTGCTGACTTTATAAGTGATATCGTTATGTCAATACCATTAATTTTAATTTATGAAATTAGCATTATTATTAGCAAGTATATATACAACAAAAGAGGTGAAAAGTAATGGGATTTTTACGTGATATAGGAGCTCCTGGAGTTATAGTACTTATTATAGCTGCTCTAATAATCTTTGGTCCTAAACGTCTACCTGAACTTGGAGAATCAATTGGAAAAATGTTCACATCATTTAAAAAATCAATTTCGGGACTGACAGAAGAGGAAAACTCAGATAAAAAAGACGAAAAAAAAGATAACTAGAAAAAGACTTTACAATATGTTTTAAGCATATCTGTAAAGTCTATTTCTTTTATATTATTTTCCTAAATCTGTTAAATCATATGGTGTTTGTTGATAAACTTGGTTTAACCAGTTGTGGTAGAATAAGTAAGCCACTCCACGCCATCTATTTTTAGGTGCCTTCGTATCATCATTTCCTGGGTAATAATTCACAGGAACTTCGATTGGAAGATTACTATTCTTATCACGTACATATTCATTATGAAGTGTATCTGCATCATATTCTATATGCCCTGTTACAAAAACCTTTCTAAGATCTTTAGTCGCAGCGATTAATGTCCCAACCTCTTCTGATCTCGCTAATACATCAAGTTCAGAAATAGTAGGTAGTTTCTCTTCTTCAATTTTAGTGTGTCTAGAATGAGGGGCTAAGAAAGTATCTGTAAATCCTCGTGTTAATGTATGATTTTCTATAAGAACATCATGTTCAAAAACTCCAAATATCTTATCATCTACTTGTTCTTTTTTAACACCAAAGTGATAGTATAAACTAGCTTGAGCTGCCCAACAAATATTTAATGTTGAAAAGACATGAGTCTTACTCCATTCAAAAATGCTATTCAGTTCTCCCCAGTAATTTACATCTTCAAATTCTAATTGTTCAACAGGTGCTCCTGTAATAATAAGTCCGTCATAATATTTATCTTTCACTTCATCAAATGTTTTATAGAATTTCTCTAAGTAAGACTGTGCTGTGTTTTTTGCGATATGACTTGTCGTATGAAGAAATTCTACTGTAATTTGAAGCGGAGAGTTACCTAAAAGTCTTAGTAATTGACGCTCAGTTTCTTCTTTTTTAGGCATCAGATTCAAAATTAGAATTTTCAATGGTCGTATATCTTGATTTTTAGCTCTATTCTCTTCTATTACGACTACTCCTTCTTCTAATAATTTATTCTTTACCGGTAATTCATTTTGAATACATATTGGCATTGTATTATCTCCTTAACTATTCTTTATCTTAAATAAAAAAACTCGCCACTATTACAAATTAATGCAATAGGGACGAGTTTATCGTGTTACCACCCATGTTTATGGATATAAATATCCACCTTAATCGGTACGTGTTCATACCGCTGTGCTATATCGCGCACTAACGTAATTACCTATTAGATAATTATTACTCCGAGACCATTTTCAATTACATCTCATCTTACTTTCTTACACCGACCGAAAGCTCTCTGTTTTGAATCAATTATAATCTACTTATCTCTTCAATGTTTTACATATTAATTTACTTAATAGTATAAAGAATTTAACACTATTTGTCAATAGAAAGCGTCTCAAAAATATAAATCTCTTGGATATTATTTTTGAGAAAAAAAACTAAACTTATTTATTAAACTCTACAAGTTCAAATTTATTACCATCGTATTCAAGGACGCTAACTGAAGTATTCACTATAACTCCACGTCCAACTTCTTTAATACCTTTTTGAGTTAAGAAAGAACGAATTAAACCACCATGACATACTGCTAATATCGTTTTATCTGGGTGTTCTGCATGCTTTTCTTTAAAGAATGCTTCTACTCTATCAGCAGCATCAGAATCTAGTTCCATTCCTCTTGTTTCTCCAGCCTTAAGACCAGCTCCATACTCGGCAAAAGAGACTCCTTCATACTCGCCGTATGACTTCTCAATTAATCTTTTATCTTTAATTACAGCTAATTTTTTATTATCTTCACTATTTGAATTGTCTAACATATATCTAGCAGTATCAAACGCTCTTCCTAAAGTACTACTATACGCAATATCAATAGTATATCCTTCTATTTTTTTCCCTGCAGCAATCCCTTGACGAATTCCTTCCTCATTCAAAGGAATATCTGTATGACCTTGAACTAATTTATTTTTATTATAATCTGTTTCTCCATGTCTTGCTAAAATAATACGCATAATCTCATCTCCTTATTAAAAAATTAGGGAGCGACCAATTAAATCAATTTCTATAAAACTATGATTTCTTAGCCGTTCCCTTAATAATTTTAAATATTAAATTTCTCTAATACGAACTCATGTCCATCATAATGTACCACATTTAATGCAGTATTATTAATTAGTATATTAGACTCAGGATATAATCCTAATGTTCTTAAAAATACACGAATTAATGCGCCATGACAAACTACTAAAATTGTATCATCTTTATGATCTAAGTATTTTTCAGTAAAAAATGAACTAGCTCTCTCATAAACATCTTCATCTTTTTCAACTGACTCTAAACCTTGATTATTTTCAAGCGCAGTAAAATACTCCTCAAATGTACTTCCTTCAAAATCTCCAAAGAATTTTTCGATTAAACGCTCATCGGTAGTTATCACTTTAGAAATATTTTGACTATTATTAGAGTTATCAAGCATAAGTCTTGCTGTTTCTACTGCTCTTTTCAAAGGACTACTAAAAGCATAATCAATATTGTGATTCGTTAGCTTTTCTCCTGCAGAAGTCGCTTGATTTCTACCAGTCTCATTTAATTCAATGTCGCTATGGCCTTGGATTAATCTGTTTTTATTATAGTTTGTTTCACCATGTCTAACTAATAAAATTTTCATATCATTTACCTATTCAAAAATGAAATCCTCATCTTCGATTGATTCAACATTCATACTAACTACATATCCATCACCTTTAACACTAAAGAAGTCATGGTTCTTAGTATTTGTATTCATCGCATTTTCAATAATTGGATTGATTTCTTTATCTTCGAAGTATCCAGGATATCCTAGGTTAGCTAATGCACGGTTAGCATTATATTCAACATAATCTTTTACTTCTTCATATAAACCAATTTCATCATATATATCTTTAGTATATTTCAACTCATTTTCATATAAATCTAATAGTAGTTTATACATTTCTTTTTCAGCACGTTCTTGCTCTTCTTGAGTAAGAGTTCTAAAGATTTCTTGAGCATCGAATCCTGTAAAGCTTCCGTGGATAGTTTCATCTAATAAGATTTTACGAATAATTTCTCCAGAAGTAGTTACTTTACCTTGTCCAGCTAAATATAATGGATAGAAGAATCCACTGTAGAAAATATAACTTTCTAAGAATACAGACGCTACACGAGCCATGTATAAGTCATATGTTGGCACTTCTGGCTTAAATAATCTCATATAATAGTCTTCGATTAATTTCGCTTTAAATTGAAGTTCTGGATTGCTTGGAACCCACTCATCTAGTAAGTAGTCTGTTTCTTGTGAAGGAATTAATGATGTAAAGATCGTAGAATAACTTTTCGCATGAATTTGCTCCATCATTCCCATAAAGCTATAAACAGCTTGTTTTCTCATATCTTCAGTATGTAAAGATACAAGTGGCATACCTTTATCACCTTGTTGAGTATCAAGACCAGTTAAACCAGCTAATACTTTTTTATAAGCTTCACGTTCTTTATCGTTTAAATCTTCATTCCAACTTTTAATATCTTTTGACACTTTAAACTCAGTATCAACCCAAAATTGTGCAATATTTTGACGCCAATACATGAAAGTTAAGTCATCTTGTTTATTCCAGTTTACTGCTTTCATAATTAGTAATTTTTCCTCTCTTTTCTATATAGAACAAGAAGTACATTCTTCTACTGAAAGTAGTTTGTTTCTTGTGTAATATAGTGATTTCAATCCTTTGTGATGTGCGTAAATATAATATCTTGCAAGTTCTCTTGTTGTAATATCAGAATTTACGAATAAAATCACAGAAATACCTTGGTCTACGTGTTCTTGAATAACTGACATTAAGTCAATAAGTTTCATTTGGTCCATAGTAAATGCAGATTTATAGAACCACTGAGTCTTTGGACTTAAGTATGGCATAGGGTAGAATGTTTCAGCATTACCATAACTTCTACGTTCAATTTTATCAACAATTGGTAATACACTTGATGTTGAGTTTTGAACATATGAGATACTTTGAGTTGGTGCAATAGCCATTCTATATGCATGATATAAACCATTTTCTTTTACTCTATTTTTTAGACTTCTCCAGTCTTCTTTTGTTGGAATATAAATCCCTTCAAATAGTGCTTTCACTTTGTCGGTTACAGGTAAGTAGTCATTTTCAATATATTTTGTAAAGTAACTTCCATTATAGTAATCTGATTTTTCAAAGTCTTTAAATGTTTCATTGCGTTTTTTAGCAATTTGCATTGAACGTTCTAATGTATAGTAATTCATCATCATGAAGAAGACATTAGCAAAATCTTTTGCTTCTTCACTCTCGTAAGCTATCAGGTTTTTCGCTAAATATCCATTAAGGTTCATAGCTCCTAATCCAACAGAGTGGAATTCATCATTAGCTTTTACTACACCTGGCGCATTTTTGATTTTAGTAGAATTACTTACAAATGTTAATGCATCCATACCTGAGTAAATAGATTCTTTAATTTTTTTGCTTTCCATTACATTAACGATATTTAATGACGCTAAGTTACAAGAAATATCACGTTTAATGATATCTCCTTCACCGTAATCTTTAATTACTGAAGTTTCTTGTAATTGGAAAATCTCAGTACATAAGTTACTCATCTTAACTTGTCCAATTTCACGAAGTGCGTGATTTTTATTAGCATTATCTTTGAACATTAAGTATGGGTATCCTGATTGTAATTGAGTTTGTGCTATTAAGTTAAGCATATCACGAGCATCAAATTTACGCTTCATAATATTTTCATTCGCTACAAATTTATCATAGTATTTAGCAATATCAATATCATCTAACACTAAACCATATTCTTCATAAATTGAATGAGGCCCAAACATATAGAAATCTTTATTCTCACGAGCTAAATCAAAGAATAATGATGGTACGATAATACCTGTAGAAATCGTTGGAAGACGTAATTCTTCATCGGCATTAACTTTCTTAGTATCTAAGAATTCTAATACATCATAGTGGAAGATATTTAAGTACACAGCACCTGCTCCTGGACGTTGTCCAAGTTGATCTGCATATGCAAAACCTTGTTCTAAGGATTTAGCTACAGGAATAACACCTTTAGCTACCCCTTTAATACCTTTAATACTTTCACCACGTGCACGTAGTTTCGATAAGTTAATCGCAACTCCCCCACCAATTTTTGAAAGTTGTTTAGCAGTTGAATCGATGTAGTTAATAGAGTTAAGTGAATCACCTACTTCTAATAAGAAACATGATACTAACTCACCACGACGACTTCTTCCTGAGTTTAGGAATGTTGGTGTTGCTGGTTGTAATCTCTGTTCAAGCATTGAAATCATAAGCTCTTTCGCTAAAGCTACATCACCATCAGCTAAGTACATAGCTACTATAAATACGTGTTGGTTAAAGTTTTCTAAATATTGTTTTTTATCATTTGTTTTTAATGCATAGTCCTTATAGAACTTACTTGCTGCCATATAACTCTTAAATTCAAACTTGAAGTTCGCAGCTAATTCTAAACATTCTAAAATTTCATCTTCAATATATTTATCAAAGATATTATAGTAGAAATTCTCTTCTACTAAATATCTAAGTCTTTTAATCTCTGAACTGAATTTCTTTGTACGAAAGTCTACTTCACGAAGAAATTCTTCAATAGCTTCCACGTCTTTTTCTAATTTGAAAAATCCATTATCGCCTCTTTTTGTTACTTCATTATTTAGTTCAATATGGTTAAATTTCTCCATTCTTTACACTCTCCAAATATATTTTTTTAAATTCACTTATATCTTTTTTATTACCATGTAATTCAATTTTCATTAGTAACGGAATGTTATATTCACTGCTAATAATTTCAGCAGCATTGGCAAATCGTTCACCCCAATTTTTATTTCCACTACCAACAACACCTTTTAAATGATTATGGTTCTCTTCTAAAAAACTAGCAACCGCAACCGGTACTTCTCCAAAGCCAAATGTTGGTGTTATAAGGATATAATCGAAATCCACATCAAAATCAATATCCTGTAAATAAATTACATCTTCTTTGGGAATCTCACACATGTCTACAAATCTTTTACAATTTCCAGTCAATGAATAAACAATAATCTTCATTATTTCCTCACACTCCCACAAAAATATTTCCGAGGATTATTTCCTGGAAATTTCAAACATATATTTATTATACACTCTATTTTTCATTTTTTCAACGATTAATTTTGCTTTGAAAATCCATGAAAATATTTTTCAAAATTTCTATACTTATTTAATATTTCATTAGTTCATTTATTAACTTTTAGACAAAATTATAGTGAAAAATATTATAGTAAAAAAAATTACTTAAGAATTTTTCACTTGAAATTTTGCAAAAAAGAACTCAGAACAAATAATATTGTTCAAAGTTCTCTTCTATTAATAATTTAATTAATTCTATTAGATTTTCTTCTAGCAAATTCTGAGAAATGGAATTTATCGACTCTATGACGACTTTCTGTATAATGAAGAAAATCAGTTCCTTCCGTATATACATCACTTCGTAACACTGCGATATGTTTATGACCATTTAAATCAATATATGTAGAATCTTCTTCACTAACCGGTTCGATTTTAAAATCTTTATTTCCATATGAAATTTTTATACCTAAGTCATTTTCTAAATATTCATATAATGATTCTTCTACACGGTCTGTAGGTAATTCTCCAATTGCACTCTTTCTAATATAATCTTTATCTAATATTACTGCTTCGCCATCAACAATTCTTTGGCGAACTAAGTAAATTAATTTTTCTCCACGTTTCACAAGACCAAGGCGTACTAGAAAATCTGGAGCCTCAACTTCTTCATTTACTATTACCTTAGTAGTTGCTTCAACGTCTTGAAATTGTCGACGTTCTTTAAAACTTAAAAGCCCTGTTACTGGTAGTCTATATCTATGAACATCAAGAACAATAGATCCTTTGCCTTGAATTTTATGGATATAACCATTTTCTAATAATAATAACAAAGCTTTTCTTATAGTTTCCCTAGAAACATCATATTCTCTTGCGAGTTCATTTTCACTCGGCAAAAGTGAATTAGACCTATATTGCCTATTTTCTATTTTTTCTCTTAACTCTAAATAGATCTTAAAAAACTTATTCATGATTTCCCCCAATATAAATAATTATATACGTATATTTTAACATAATTCACCTAAATATTAAATATTTTTTACTCAAAAACTTTTATAAAAACGATTTTTTTGTTAATTTCTGTAAATATGTAAACCGAATTCGAGTAAAACCACTTATATTCCTTGATAATCATATGTTATAATACTAATTGGAGGTATTAATATGAACAAATATACACGACAAATACTCATTGTTATTCAAAATTTTTCACTATTTATTAGTGCGATACTAGGTATAATATTTTACAATTGTTTTAACCTAGACTTTTATAAAAATTTTTTTTCAAAAGGAAATTTAGCACCTAATATCAATACATCTAGTGATGATTTAATAAACAATACATCAAATCTTTTAGATTATCTAAATAGTAAAGCTGAGCTGAATACATCATGGTTTACAGAAAAAGATATTCTACACATGAAAGATGTTAGAACACTTTATAATGTAAGTTTTTATACAATGATATTCCTCATAGCAGTATTTATAATTACTACAATTCTAATTATAATGTTATCTAAACACAAGACAATGTTCTACATTACTAGAACATTCAATAAAACATTATTAGCATTCATAATATTAATAATAGTTTTAGCTGGTATAATTTCATACAATTTTAATTCATTCTGGATAAAATTCCATCAGTTATTATTCTCTAATGATCTATGGTTATTAAGTCCTGATGAATCCAATCTAATAAAAATGGTTCCTGAAGAATTTTTTATCAGTTTAATTACAACGATAATTTTACACATATTATTACTATTTATCGCACTTTTTGTTTTAAACAACATATTTAAAAAAAGATTTAGAAATATTTAATCTCTTAGTGCATATTTAAAATGTTATTTATAAGAAATATATGATATAATAAATTTTAGTTTCAAATAAATAAAATACGAAAGGATAAATTATGGCTCAAAATGATAAAAATGTTGTTACTGAAGATAAAGTAACATTTAGATTATGTGATGACTGTCTTGGTGTTAATCTTAAAACTTTAATTCCTAAATTAAAAAAGAAAGCACCAAATGCTGAATTCATCATAGGATGTCAATCTTATTGTGGACCTGGAAGAACACAAACTTTCACACTTGTTAATAGTAGAATATGTATTGCTGATACTGAAGTCGAACTAATGCCTTTAGTTGATGAAAAACTTAGAGATCGTATGAGTGCAGAAGATGAAGAAAAATACAGAAAACGTCTGGAACGTCGTCTTGAGCGTACTTTTTACTTTATTATCCCTGAGAATGCTACTATTAAAGTAGGAGAAGATATTGATCTAGGTAAAGATGGAATAATTGCTCGTAAAGCTGGGAAGTCTTACCTTGACGATCTTATTATCGAAGGAGAGGTAGACAATACTAAACCTGGTACATATGAATTAGTTTATAAAGTAACAATAGATGATAAGGAACACAAGAGAAAACGTCTTATCACTGTGATTGATGAAAACGTATAATCAACATTCATAAAAATAAAAAAATTAAACCTATAGGAAAATACAAAGTTGTATAGTCTTATAGGTTTTTCTTTACTTTATTTTTAAAAATTAATACTGTTTTTATGAAAATAGCGTTTACTTTTTTTGTAAATATGGTATAATATAAGTATAGAAATAGAAGTCGGAGGTTCTGATCATGGAAAATAAATATACAAAAATTTTAGTCGCAGTAGATGGTTCTAAACAAGCTGAGTGGGCATTCACAAATGCTGTAGCTATAGCATTAAGAAATGAGGATGCAGAGTTATATATCGCTTCTGTAATTGATGCGACAATCGCAACTTCTGGTTTATCAGATCCATATATTTTCAACTCATTCTATAAACGTACTAAAGAATTAGTTGATAGTTATGCGGACGCTGCTAAAGAAGCTGGACTAACAAAAGTATTCGGTATTGTTGAACAAGGTATTCCAAAAATTGTTCTTAGTGAAGACATCGTTGATGAAAAAGGTATTGACCTTGTAGTTTGTGGTTCTTCAGGTTTAACTGGATTCAAACGTATGCTTATGGGATCAGTTTCTGAAGGTATTGTAAGATACGCTAAATCTGACGTAATCGTAATTAAACAAAGTTCTATTCCTCAAGATTTTGAAGCTGCTATTGCTAAAAAATTCCAAGAAGAACAAGAAAAATAAGTATCTCTAATATATTTAGATTAATGTTTGTTAATTTAAATTCATTTAAAATTTTTCCTTTTTTAAAAGAAGTGACTCATGTTTATCATGAATCACTTCTTTCTTTTAATTATTCCTAAAATTTACAAATATAAAATGAGAGTGACTTAAAAATCGTGATTTCGTGAAAATCGATTTTTCAGAGTCACCTCCGCACAGTTTATTAGATATCTAAAAAGCTTTTATAAAGTGAATTTAGATATCAATAAATCACTGCGTCTATGAATTCTCATATACACTTTGTTAAAATTCAGGTCTTTTGGGGCAGTCCCCTTATTTTTAATATATCTTCTTCACTTTCAAACTATCATAATTCAATGCGGCAAGTTGCACAGAATTTGGTCCGAAATACTTAGTATAATCATGAAGCTGTTGTTTATCATCATAAATATAAACCCTATCTCCAATTCGTTCTTCATCACCTATTTCTACTACTAAGTGACTCATCATAGTTGAATAAATATTTCTATCTTTTCCATTAATTATACAAGTTTTTCCTTTTAATCTATCTCTCAGTATTCCATCTCCATAGCCAATATTTACAATTCCCACTTTTTTGTTAACATCAGCTATATATGAATTAGAATATCCTATGCATTCACCTTTATTTAATGTTACTATATTAATTATTTCACCATAAACAGTAATCGGATTTTTAATAACTAAATTATCTAAAGCCACTGGATTTACTTTCACATCATAAGGCATAGCTCCATAAAGAATAATACCTAATCTCTGATGTGTTGTTTTTTCAAAGGCACCATCACGTAAAAATGAGGCACTATTTTGCAAATGAACTACTTCAAACTCATAAACTTTCTGCGCTTCATCAAGAACTTTTAATACTAACTCTTTTTCTTTCTCATAAAAACCATCAAATTCATCCGCAAATGAAAAATGAGACCAAAATCCTTTTAGTTTTAAACTATTTTTTTTACAGAAATCTATAATCTCTAGTACTTCTTCCAGATTTTTTGCTCCAGCGCGTCTCATACTACCTGCAAATTCCAACTGCAATGTTAAATCTTTAAGTCTTTCAAGATTTTCTTTTAAATATTCAAGACTCGCTATATTTATCTCGATATTATACTCTCTAGCTAAATCAAAGTCATAAGTTGGATTTAAAAGAAAAATATTAGCATCCTCACCAAGTGTTTCCCTTATTACCTTACACTCTTCTTCTTTTGTCGTAGCGAAATAATTAATTCCTACTTCTGAGTATAATTTTACACATTCTCTTAAATCTAAATTATACGCATTATTTTTAACTACAGCTATTATATCCTGTGCTTGTTCTTTTAGATTAATAGCATTTTGTCGTATATTATTATAATTTAACTCAATTGTTGCCATAAAGATCCTTTCTTAACTAAACGGGAGTGACTCAAAAATCGCGATTTTTAAATCATTCCCGTTTATCTCACTAAAAAATCAAAAAATTACTCGTTATAATATTTCAATATACCAAGGTAATATTGAACCCCTACTTTTAATATTTTTTCATCGAAGTTGAAAGTTGGTGTATGAAGTCCTGAAACATAGTTTTTCTCTTCGTTTCTTAAACCTAAAAAACTATAGTTTATAGGAGAAAGTCTACTGAAGAATGAGAAATCTTCCCCATATAGATAAGCTTCCTCTAACTCAATATAGTCAATATTTTCTTTTTCAATAACTTCTCTAATTACTTGATAAGGAAGTTCATCATTAATCACCGCTGGATACCCTTCAGCAAAATCAACACGAATACTTGCACCAGTAAGATGCTCAAGTCCTACACGCGTATTTTCAATCGCAGTTTTGATTGTCGCCAAATCTTCCATACTGTAGGTTCTAATCGTTCCTTCCATATATGCATTCTCAGCAACAACATTCATCGCATCCCCACCGTACATTTTACCAATATGAATAATGTTAGTGTTACGTGCTTTAGTATGTAACGCATTAAGTTTTAACATCTCTTGGAAGAACATTGTAGCCACATTAAGGGCATCAATTCCAGTATTTTTTAAACCTACGTGAGCTGCACGTCCTTTGATATAAATTCTATATTCATTAGCACTAGCCATGATTTCTTTCGGTTTAGAAACTATGTACCCTTCAGGATAATCTGGATTCATATGCAAAGCATAACTTGCTAAAATATTATACGGTGAGAAGTCAAAATCATTGATTAATAAATTTCCACCACCAAAAGTTTCTTCAGCTGGTTGGAATACAAAAATACTATTTACCTTCGTAGTATTATTTTTGTAATAATCAGCCGCTTCTATAACACTTCCTAAAAGCATAGTCGTATGTCCATCATGACCACACGCGTGCATTACACCATCATTATTTGATTTAAAATCAACATTATTTTCCTCTGAAATAGGAAGTGCATCAATATCCGCTCTAAATAAAATCGTATCTTTAGTTTCCACACTAGCTTTAAAAATCACTACTAGTCCTGTCTCAAGCGTCTCTTGATATTCTATCCCGTATTCTTTTAAAACACTAGCGATAAATTCTTTTGTTTTATACTCTTCCAAAGATAACTCTGGATTTTGGTGCAGATGTCTACGCCATGATGTTAAATTCTCTTCAGTAATCACTTTCATCTTCTCTTCCTACTTTGTTATAAGTTTCTTAATTCTGCAATAATGTCTACTTTTTCTTCTGCAACTTCACTACGTGTTTTGATTACTCGCGCAGGAACACCCGCTACTACATCTCCACTAGCTACGTCTTTTGTTACTACACTTCCTGCTGCAACAACGGCATTGTCTCCGATTTGAACACCTTCTAACACTACAGCATTAGCACCGATAAGAACATTGTTACCTACTCGTACTGGTGTAGCATTGGCTGGTTCAATAACACCTGATAAGACAGATCCAGCACCAACGTGAGAGTTCTCTCCAACTTCTGCACGTCCACCTAAAATAGCATTCATATCGATCATAGTGTTTTTACCAATTTTAGCTCCGATATTAATAACAGCACCCATCATGATAACCGCATTATCCCCAATACTAACGTGTTCACGAATTGAACAACCTGGCTCAATACGAGCATTAAACTGAGTTAAATCAATCATCGGTACACCACTATTACGGCGATCATTTTCTACACGGTGATTTACTACCACAGCTTTGTTAGCTTCGTAAAATTCCACCCAATCAGCGAAATCTGCAAAAATTACTCTTGAATTGCCTTCACCATAAACTTCTAAAGTTTCTGGAAATTCTACATCAGCGTTAAAATTAACGTAAACTTTTACCGGTGTTTTCTTTTTTGATGTTGCAATAAATTTAATAATCTCTTCTGTTGATTTCATTTCTTTCTCCTATAATCTATACAATTTTTTTCTATTTTATATCTAATTTTTACATATGTCAATCTAACTTTATTATAGTATTTTTTTAGGGAGTGACTCAAAAATCGCGATTTCGTAGAAATCGATTTTGTCGAGTCACCCCCGCACAGTTTATTAGATATCTAAAAAGCTTTTATAAAGCGATTTTAGATATCAATAAACCACTGCGTCTATGAGTTATCATATACACTTTGTTAAAATTTAGGACTTTTGGCGCAGCCCCGTGTATATTGATATTTTTATAAACTTAGTGTAGGTGATTCAATTAAACTCCTATACAGAGTCTCTTGAATCCCTCCTGACTTTATTATTCTATACCTAGTACATCTTTCATAGAATATAATCTAGGTTCTTCTACAGTGTTAAGCCACTGTGCAGCTGTAACAGATCCTTTCGCGAACATTTTTTTACTTAGAGCTGTATGTTTAATCTCAATTACCTCATCTTCTCCAGCAAAAATCACTTCATGTTCACCTACTATAGTCCCACCACGTACCGCATGAATCCCAATCTCTTTTTCTTGGCGTTTCATATCTCCATGACGACCATAAACTCTATTGTAGTCTTCTACATCTTTAACCGCATCTACTAACATTTTTGCAGTTCCACTTGGTGCATCTACTTTTTTATTGTGGTGTTTTTCAATAACTTCGATATCATATCCTAATAACAATTCACTAGCTTTTTTCACTAATTCTACTAAGACATTTACTCCTAAACTATAATTTCCTGCATAAACTACTCCAACAGTTGTTGCTAATTCATCGATTAATTCTAATTCTTCTGGAGTGTGGCCAGTCGTAGCAATTACAACTTTCGTTCCAGTACGTTTAGCATACTCTACTAATTCAGCAGTTCCTGCGTGATGAGAAAAATCAATAATCACATCTGCAATCTTTTCTAAACTTTCATATGAAGTATAAGTAGGAAATTTCTCTTCTAGTAATTCACGACCTACACCTGCAACTATTTCTAAATCAGTACTATCTTGAATATAGTTTTTTAGAACTTGCCCCATAGTTCCATTATAACCACTTAATAAAACTCTCATTTTTACTCTCCTTGTAATGAATTAAGTCTTGCAATCTCTTGCTCTAATCTTGTTGCTAATGTTGGCGCAACATGAGTCATTGGTAGACGGTAGTGACAAGCTGATTTTCCGATTAATTCCACACATTTTTTAACTGGCATTGGGTTTGGCTCAGCAAATAACATGTGAATGAAGTCTAAATATTTAAGTTGAAGTCCGAAAGCTTTATCTACTTGTCTTTCTAAAGCATATTTACACATTAAGTGTGTTGCTTTTGGATAAACGTTAGCTAAAACAGAGATTGTCCCTTTACCACCAGCTAAAATAATAGGTACGTTAATATCATCATTTCCTGAATAAATATCAATGTTATCCCCTACTAAGTTTCTAACTGCTAAAGTATGAGCGATATCTCCTACAGCATCTTTGTAAGCTACGATATTTTTGTGTTGAGATAAGTGTAAGATAGTCTCTGGCGCCATAACTTGTCCAGTTCTTCCTGGAACATTGTAAAGTACGATTGGTAAATCAACACTATTAGCGATTGCTTCAAAGTGTTCAATTAAACCTTGTTGACTAGTTTTAATGTAGTATGGTGTTACCACTAATAATGCATCAGGTCCTAATTTTTCAATCTCTTGACTTAATCTAATTGAGTGAGCTGTATCGTTAACCCCACTACCTGCAATAACTGGTACACGTCCTGCTACCCTATCAATCGCGAATTTAATTACCGCTACTTGCTCGTCATCAGGCATTGTTGAACTTTCACCTGTAGTTCCCGCTACGATAATTGCATCTGTTCCTTCACTAATTTGGAATTCGATTAACTCTCCAAATGTTTCATAATCCACACTTCCATCCTCGAAAAATGGTGTTACTATTGCTACTCCGCTTCCTGTATAAATTGTCATAATCTTGTTCTCCTTTGTTTCTATGTTATTTATGTATATTTTAATAATATTTTTTATGTTATTTTTTAAATTAAATATCTTGTCTAATTAAATCTTCTAAAGTTTCACCTTTTACTACTAGGCGACTACTTCCATCTTTTACAAACACTACTGGTAATTTCGGTAGTCTATTGTAGTTACTACTCATGCTATAGTTATATGCTCCTGTCGATGATACTATTAGTAAATCACCTTGCTCAGCTTTAGGTAAATTCGCATCCATTACTAACATATCTCCAGACTCACAGCATTTACCAGCAACTGTATAAGTTGTATCTGCTTCTTCACTCATCTTGTCGGCTAACATCGCTTCATATTTTGCTTTATATAATGCATAACGAGGATTATCTGCCATACCACCATCAACGAACACATATTCACGACCTGCAAAAGTCTTCTTAACTCCACCAACACTGTATAATGTGCTACCAGCGTTACACGTTAAACTTCTACCAGGTTCAATAACTACCTTAGTTAAGTCTAATCCGAAATTATCACTCTCACGTTCGACTACTTCGATGTACTCTCTTAAAAATTCAGCAAGTTCAAAAGGTCTATCCTCTTCAGTGTAATAAACCCCGAAACCTCCTCCTAGGTTAAGAACACTTATAGTTAAACCTAATCTTTCTTGAACTTTTTTCGTAAATTCCATTACTACTTTTACAGCTTCGAAAAATGAAGTTTTTTCAAAAATTTGTGATCCAATGTGTGAATGGAATCCTACAAAATTAAGATTACTTTGATTATTAATATCTGCGATTAAATCATAAATTGTGTCATCGTAGACTGAGTAACCAAATTTTGAATCATCTTTTGCTGTTTTGATGTATTCATGAGTATGAGCATCAATACCTGTATTAATTCTTAATAATACATCTACAGTATTTCCACTCTCTCTTACGATTTCATTAATCATTTCGTATTCATAGTCATTATCTATGACGATAGTTCCCACTCCAACTTTAAGAGCATATTGTAGTTCCTCACGAGTTTTATTATTTCCGTGGAAATAAGCCTTCTTCATATCATATCCAGCTTTATACGCTGTATGAATCTCACCAAGTGACACTACATCAACACCTAAGCCCTCTCTACTAGCAATTCTTAAGACCTCTAAGCAACTAAAAGCTTTCGATGCGTAAAGAACTTCTGTATTGAACTTCGAACTTCTAAAATTATTGATAAAAGTTCTACATTGGTTCACTAACATATTTTCATCATAAACATAAAGTGGTGTACCATATTGAGCTTTTAACTCACTTACTCCAACTCCGGAAATATTCAGTTCACCATTTTCTACCGTCATACCATCAAATAATTTCATTACTTTCTCCTTCAAATAAGTTATAAAAAATAGACTACAAGAACAAAAGGTCCTTGTAGTCTAGCTTATAATTCTATCCTATTCCTCTTGCCCTTATTATAAAAAGCTCACCATGAAGAAAATGGGCATTTTCTAATGACAGTGTTATGCCTATTCGACATAACCCCAGTGAATTTAATCACTTCGGCGATGCTACCTTTTAAATTAGTCATCGCGGCCTCTTTTTATAATACTTATCTATTTACGTTGTATAAATAATATCACGTTTTAAAATTATTGTCAATAGTTTTCAGAAAATTTTTATAATACTCTAGTTTTGACCCATGTATATACACAATTTATAATAGTTGTAATTAACTTTTAAAACAACTATAATATACACATATTAAAAGAAGATGGCTCAATATACTGCGTCTTATACGAAAAATAAAAGGAAGATAAAATATGATTGACTTTACAAAAAATGACGACTTAAATAAAATTATTAGTGACAATATCATAGCGATTATTCAATATGGAACTGCTACATGTATGCCATGCCACTCTATAAAAAATAAAATTACTACTTGGCAAGAAAATCACAAAGACGTCGTAGCATACTACATCTCATTAGAAGAAAATATGGAAATTGCTGCACAGCGTGGTATTCTTTCTTCACCTACTGTAGAAGTATATATCGAAGGAAGACTATCAATTCAAAAAAGTGGCTACTTCAGTCTAGATGAAATTCTAGAAAAAGTAAGTAGCATAAGTGAACAGATGAAATAAAAAATATGGGAGTGACTCAAAAATCGTGATTTCG